>CAKURH010000009.1 GCA_934675625.1 uncultured Kiritimatiellota bacterium | reverse complement strand
CGCGGCATGAGCCTTGCGTCCTTTGCGTTCTCTGCGGCTAAACCCCTTTGACTCTGCATAAATATCTCGTTGCACCCCTGTAAGACGGCTCGCTGTGGGCGACCGTCCGCATCTTGGCCCGTCGGCCCGACAGTCGCCCGAACGGACTTCGCTACGCTCCGTCTATGTCGGCCTGCGGCCTCGATCCGGGTCCTACGAGAATCTTCGGTTGCTTTCGCTATCGGTTGCTTTCGCTAAACGCGGAGATGGCGGAGTGGCGGAGACACGGAGGTCTTGAGGGGGGATGGATTCACAAAATCTGAAGCCTGGGCAATCCCATCTTTCAGAAACTCGATCCTCCGCGTCTCCGTTGCCTCCGCGTTATGCGCACCCCGCCTAGCGGCCCCCTTTCGGGCTGCTTCGCAGGGGGATATGCAGGCCTTTCCTTGCAGGACGCCCAAGTCGCCCGCCCGGAGGCGGGAGCACCGTTGCCCCGAAGCGCGCCGCACGTCGGCAAGCGACGAAATACGGAAATGCGTAGATTATCGCGCGCCCTTTTGCGCCGAAGCACCCGCAAGGACGCACGTGAAAGCGGATGCGCTCCGACTGCGGAAGCGACGTTCAGAAGATCGCCTCAAGGACGCGGGCGACGCCGTCGTCGTCGTTCGACCGCGTGACGAGCTTCGCGACGCGCTTCACCTCCGGCGCGGCGTTCGCCATCGCGACGCCCAGCCCCGCCGCCTCGACCATCGTGAAGTCGTTCATCCCGTCCCCGAACGCCGCGCAGTTCGCGAGCGAGAGGCCGAGATGGTCGGCGAACCGCGCGAGCGCGCGCCCCTTGTGCGCCGCCGCGCTGTTGATCTCCAGGTTGTTGGCCGTCGAGGACGTGATCTTGACGTCCGGGAACGCCGCCGCCACCTCGCGCGCAATTGCCGCGAGCTCGTCCTGCGCGGCCGCCGCGTCGCCGCGCCGCGCGAAGAGCATCACCTTCTGCACGTCGCCGTCCGCCGCCGTTGCGCGCAGGTGCGCCTTCAGTTCGGGCACGGGCTTCCTGAATTCGCGAATCATCCGCAGGTAATGGTCGTCCGTCGCGTAGTCGGCCGCCTTGTCCTGCAGCGCGGCGGTCATCCAGCCCCAGTTCTGCCGATAGCAGTCGTAGACGACGTCGTGGCGGTCGAGAATCTCCATGATCGCGAGGGCCGCGTCAAGCGGAATCTCCTCGCGGACGATCGCCGTGTCGGTTGCGCGGTCGTAGACCTGCGCACCGTTGATCGTAATCGCGTAGCGGACGAACGGCAGGTCGCGCACGGCGGGCGGCATCATGCCGAAGAACCGCCCCGTCGTCGGCACGATGAGCGCACCGGCCTCCGCCGCGTGCGCGAGAGCCGCGCGACTGCGATCCGAGAGACGCTTCTGCGAATCGAGAAGCGTCCCGTCGAGATCAAGCGCGACTATTCGGATCGGCTCAGCCAAGGGCGCTCCGAATCGTCGCGGCGTCCGTCACGCCAATGAACTCGGCGACCTTCGCGCCGTCCCGGTAGCAGAAGAGCGCGGGAATGGACATGATGCCGAACTGCGCCGCGAGTTCCGGCGCCTCGTCGACGTTGACCTTGACGACCTTCAGCTCCGGCATCTGCGGCAGAAGCTCGCGTTCGATCTTCTGCCCCATCATCTGGCACGGGCCGCACCACGTCGCCCAGAAGTCGACGAGCACCTTGCCCGCCTTGACCGCCTCGTCTAGTTCCGCTTTCGTCTTGACGTCCATCACGAACCTCCTTGTAATTAGCGTTTGGGTAAAACCGACTGACCTTCCTTCGAGTCCTTGACGAGCCAGCCCGCCGCCGCGATCTCGTCGCGCAGCCGGTCGGACGCCGCCCAGTTCTTCGCCTGGCGCGCCGCCGCCCGCCGGTCCAGAAGCGCCTGCACCGCCGCCGGGACTTCGACCGCCTTTTTCTCGTTCTCGAAGAAGATGACGCCCAGCACCTCGTCCATGCGCTTGAAGACGTTGAGAAGTTGAGAGGGTGAGAAGTTGAGTGGTTGAGTGGTTGCGAGCGCCGCGTTCGTCTGGCGCACGAGCTCGAAGAGCGCGGCGAACGCCTTCGGGATGTTCAGGTCGTCGTTCACCGCCGCCGTGAAGTCGTCGAGGCACTTCTGCGCGAACGGCGGAACCTTCCCATCGTTCTCCACCCCTCTCAACTTCTCAACCTCGCTCAACTTCTCAACCTTCTCCACGCACGCATCGATGCGCGCGAGCGACTTGCGCGCGTCGTCGAGCGCGGAGAACGCAAAGTTGAGGCCGCTGCGGTAGTGTGCGTTGATGAGCACATAGCGGATCTCGCGGCCCGTGTAGCCCTTCTCCAGAAGGTCGCGCAGCGTGAAGAAGTTGCCGAGCGACTTGGACATCTTCTCGCCGTTCACGCGCAGGTGCGCGCAGTGCATCCACGTCTTCACGAAAGGCTTGCCCGTTGCGGCCTCGGCCTGGGCAATCTCGTTCTCGTGGTGCGGAAAGAGGTTGTCGATGCCGCCCGTGTGCAAGTCGAACGTCTCGCCGAGATACTTCATCGACATCGCCGAGCACTCGATGTGCCAGCCGGGACGCCCGCGCCCCCACGGCGAGTCCCAGCCGACGGGGCCGTCGGACGGCTCCCACGCCTTCCAGAGCGCGAAGTCGCCAACGTTCTCCTTGTCGTACTCGTCGGCCGCGCAGCGGAGGCCCGTGCGCTGGTTGTCGAAGTCGATGTGCGCAAGCTTGCCGTAGCCGGGGAACTCGCGCACCTTGAAGTAGACGGACTTGTCGTCGCTCTGGTACGCGACGCCCTTCGCCATCAGCTTCTCGACGAGCGCAATCATTTCGGGAATGTGGTCCGTCGCCGCCGGATACACCTCGGCCGGCTGGACGTTGAGCCGCTTCAGGTCGGCGAAGAACGCGTCCTTGTAGGTCTTCGTGTAGGCCGTGAGGGCGACGCCCGCCGCGTTCGCGCCCCTGATCGTCTTGTCGTCGACGTCCGTGAGGTTCATGACCTGCTTCACCTTCATCCCGTTGAACTGGATGACGCGGCGCAGGACGTCCTCGAACGTGTAGGCGCGGAAGTTCCCGATGTGGGCGAAATTGTAGACGGTCGGTCCGCACGTGTAGAGGCGAATCGTGTTGTCGGCGAGCGGCGCAAGCGGCTCGACGCGGCGCGTAAGTGAATTGAAGACGTTCATTGCCGCGTATTATATCAAAATTCGTCCCGCACGGACGCTGCAGAACGAAAGCGAGCCGCAGACCCACGTCTGCGGCTCGCTTTCCTGAACACGGAAAGGCCCTGCTTACTTGGCCTCTTCGACAATCGTGACGACCTTGCCGTCCTTGATGAACTTCACCTTGCCGTCCTTGAGGGCGAAGAGCGTGAAGTCGCGGCCCTGGCCGACGTTCTTGCCGGGATGGATCTTCGTGCCGCGCTGGCGGACGATGATCGAACCGGTCTTGAGGAACTGGCCGTCGTAGGCCTTGACGCCGAGGTACTGCGGATTGGAGTCGCGACCGTTGCGGGCAGATGCGGAAGTAGCCATTTTCTGATTTCCTTTCTGCTTAGGCGATGGACTTGACCGTGGCGACCGTCAGCTGCTGGCGGTGACCGACGAGGCGGCGGCTGCCTTTGCGGCGCTTCGCCTTGAAGTTGAGGACCTTCTTGCCCTTGATGACGCCGGCGACCGTGAGGACGACCTTCGCGCCTTCGACATAGGGCGTTCCAACCTTGAGGGTCGTGCCGTCAGAGACCGCGAGAACGGTCGTGAGCTCGGCATCCTGACCCGCTTCGACCGCGATCTTTTCAATCTCGATCTTGTCACCGACCTTGACAAGCGTCTGCTTGCCGCCGGTTTCGAGTACTGCGTATGCTTCCATTTTGTCTTTCCTTGTACTTTCACCGCCGAAGCCTCATGCTACGGCAGACTTCGCTTTCCTTGTGGCTTCACCACGAAAAGCGAAAGTTTGAGTAGTATACCAAATCGATGCCGAAACTGTCAATTGTGCGCCCTGAACGCGAAGAGAATCGCGTTCAGGGCATCAATCGATTCGGAAATCTCGGCCTGACCCGACACGGCAATGCGCAGGACGGCCGTCTCGAACTGGGAGTAGAGCAGCGCCGTCGCCCGGTTCGCGTTGACCGAGACGTCATACTCGCCCCGGTGAATCGCCTCGACCACGAACGAGTGGAGAATGCGCTTGAATCCCATTGTATGGCGCAGGATCCTGTCCACCGGAATCTTGCCGCCGCGCCGCACCGCGCAGAGGAAGTCGACGATGACGCAGAGGAAGTCGCGGTTGTCGAAGAGGAGCGCGAAGACGTCGATGCAGATCTGGCGCAGCTTCGCGTCGGCGGGCAGCCGCGAGCGGACGATTTCCCGGTAGCGGACGCCGATGACGCCTGTCGCCTCGTCAATCGCCTCGTTGAAGATCTGCCGCTTGTCCTTGAAATACGTGTAGAGCAGCGTCCGCGAAATGCCGCAGGACTCCGCAATCATGCCGAGGTTCACGTCCTCAAAGCCATGACGCGCGAACAGCCGAAGGCTGATCGCGCGTATCTCGCGCCTGCGTTCCTTGTGATTGACCGTCTTGTTCGCCATCAGGCGCGCATTATATCAAAATCCCGGTCAGAAGGTATACGAGAGCGAGGCCGCCAGCATATGCGAATACGAGTTGCGCGTGCCGAAGGCGTGGCTGACGCCGTTGACGGTGATGTCACGCTCGCCCGAGTCCATCTTGACCAGGTTGTAGCCGAGATCCAACCGCAGTGAGCGCCAGATGTAGTAGCCCGCGCCCAGGCCGATGATGTGGCGGTCGCCGCCGGGGAGCATCGTCGTTCCGCGATCTTCCGACGAGGGATCCATGTCGAAAACGTAGCCGCAGCGGAGCGAAAGGTCGTCCGTGACGTCATATTCAAGGCCCAGCGAGAAGCGCCAGACGTCCTCCCATTCCAGCGGAAGGTCAAAGGAGGTCTGCGCGCCCGTCGGCGTGCGCGCCGGAATCTTGAAGGCGATCGTGTCGACGCTCGACCACTGCGTCCACGTCGTCGCGAAGCCCGCGTGCCACTTCTCGTTCGGCGAATCCCAGTTGAGGCCGGCCGTCAACGACTGCGGCAGCGTCAGCTTCGCGCTCGCGTCGCTGTGCCGATCGACCGGAGACGCACCGGGAACCGCATGGTAGGGATAAGGCCCGATCTTCCCGTTGATGTCGAAGTCGCCCTTGATGTTGTGCTTGATCTGCGAACGGTAGACGACGCCGAGTTTCAGCCGGCCGAGGTCCTCGTTCTCGAAGAGACGGAACGACGTGCCGAAGTTGTAGCCCATCGAGATGTCGTCGCCGTCCAGCTCGGACTCAAGGTCGGGTTTAAGTCCATAGATAGTCCCCCCATGGTGCGGACGATTCTTGTTGTTGAACGTGATGTAGCTCATCTTGAGGCCCGCCGCGACCGACCACCAGTCCGTGATCTTGTAGGCAAGGTTCGGGTTGAGCGTGAACTGCTCCATCGTCGTCTCGGTCGTGTCGCCCGCGAGCGTCCAGTCCGTGCCGTACTTCGTGCCGAGGCCGTCCTCGCAGTAGATGCCGAGGCCGAAGAAGAGGTCACCCCACACGGGCGTCGTGACGAAGAAATGCGGAATGCAGAACAGCCCGGGGTTCATGTTCCGCTCGCTGTGCCCGTCCACCGCAATGTCCGAATAGAGCCAGGTGAACGTCGAGCCGACCATGACCGACACATTCGTCGTTTCTGTCATATTTGCCGGGTTGTAATAGACGGCCGAAGCGTCCTTCGTCGAGCCGACGAGCGTTCCGCCGAGCGCATTGCCGCGCGCAGACGCCTCATAAAGGCCAAAACCAGCTGAATAAGCCGCCCCAACGGGAAGCGCTACACACAAGCAGACAAGCAGTTTCTTCATATTTGACACTTTCTTTGTTTTTGTCAGAGCGCGTATTATAGCATAATCGCCCCCACCGATGCAACCGCCTGTCCAAAGCATGAAAAAACGGCCCGGGCAACAGGCGTCCGGGCCGAGGGAAGGCGAAGGGGCACGACGAATCAGCGGCCCAGCAGTTCCATGAGCCGCGCCTCGTCGATGACTTCCGTCCCCAGCGCGCGCGCCTTCTCCGTCTTCGTCGCACCGACGTTCGCGCCGGCGATGAGGTAGCGCGTCTTCGACGTGACCGCGCTCTGCACGACGCCGCCAGCCGCCTCGATGAGCGCCGCGAACTCCCCGCGCGGACGCGACAGCGAGCCCGTCAGCACACACCCCGCACCCGCAAGCGGGCCATCCGTCCGCACCGCCGCCGGACGCTCGGAGACGGGATCGATGCCGAGCGCCGCCAGCCGCGCGGCGAAGGCGCGTCCGTACGCGCTCGCGAAGAATCCGAGGACGGCTTTCGCGGCCTCGACCTTGATCTTCAGGATCTTCCGCTCCTTCCCCTTCTTCTCGTCGTTCGCCAGCACGTCCTTCAGCACGGGCGAATCGGCGAGGTCGGAGAACTTCGCATGCGCGGCGGCGATGTCCTTCGCGACCGTCACGCCGACGTTCGGGATGCCGATCGCGAAAAGCCAGCGGTGGAGCGGCTGCGTCTTCGCCGCCGCGATGGCCTTCAGCATCTCCTGTCCGTTCTTGCCGAACTTGCGGACGGGCTTGAGGTCGAAGAGCGTCCCCTGCTGCGCACCCTCGGCGACCGGCGGCGCCTCGTCCGCCAGGTCGAGGTTGACGACCGCGTCTTCCGTGAGTCTAAAGAGGTCGAGGACGTCCTTCACGAGGCCCTTCGCCACGAGCGCATCCGCGACCTTCTCGCCGAGCGCCTTGATGTTGAGCGCGTTCCGGCTCGCGAAATGCTCCAGCCGACGGCAGAGCTGGGCGGGACACGCCGGGTTCACGCAGCGCACCGCGACCTCGCCCGGCTCGCGCACGACCGCGCCGCCGCAGACGGGGCACGCCGTCGGCATCGCGAAAACCTGTTCCACCCCCGTGCGCTTCTCGACGATGACGGAATCGACCGCCGGAATGACGTCGCCCGCCTTCACGAGCCAGACATGGTCGCCGATGCGGATGTCCTGCCGTGCGATCTGGTCGGCGTTGTGCAGGGTCGCGCGCGCGATCGTCGAGCCCGCGAGCTCCGTCGGATGCAGCTCCGCGACCGGCGTCAGGATGCCCGTGCGCCCCACCTGCACGGTGATCGACTCGACGACCGTCTCCGCCCGTTCGGGGGCGTACTTGTAGGCGCGCGCCCAGCGCGGGCCGTGCGCCGTTGCGCCGAGCGTCCCGTAGAGGTTCCGCTCGTCGATCTTGACGACCGCGCCGTCGATCTCGAAGCGGAAGGTGTGGCGCTTCGCCTGAAGCTCGTCAATCGCGGCAAAGACCTCGTCGAGCGTCCGACAGCGCTGCGACCACGGCGCGACGGGAAAGCCCCACGCCTTGAACGCGGCAATCATCTCGGCGTGGGTCGCGAAGCCGTCGCACCCGACACCGCCCGCGTTGTAGATGACGACGTCGAGCGGACGCGCCGCCGTGACCTTCGGATCGAGCTGCTTCAGCGAGCCCGCGCAGGCGTTGCGGGGGTTCGCGAACTCCTCCTGCCCCGCCTCGGCCTGACGGCGGTTCAGCTCGACGAAGCCCTCGCGCGTCATGTACGCCTCGCCGCGCACCTCCAGCTCACGCGGCGCATCCGGCGGCAGAACCTGTGAAATCGTGCGAATCGTCCGCGCGTTCGCCGTGATGTCGTCCCCAATCGTCCCGTTGCCGCGCGTCGCCGCGCAGACGAGCCGCCCGCCCGCATAGCGCAGCGCGAGCGACACGCCGTCGATCTTCGGCTCGACGATGTAGGTGAAGTCCGCGACGGTCTTGCGGATGAAGGAATCGAATTCGACGAGTTCCGACTTCGCGTGCGTCTTGTCGAGCGACTGCATCGGCGGATGGTGCGTGACCTTCGCAAAGCCCTCGGACACCCCGCCGGCGACGTGGCGCACGGGCGAGGCCGCGTCCCGGAATTCGGGGTTCTCGTCTTCGAGCCGCAGCAGCTCGGCCTCCCACAGGTCGTAGTCACGGTCGCCGACCGTCGGCTGGTGGAGGTCGTAGTAGTCGTGGTTCGCCTTCTCGATGAGGCGGCGCAGCTCGTCGATCCGCGCCCTGATTTCGGCCTTCGTCATTCGCTCGCCCTCTTGTAGCGGATCGTCTTCGGAGACGGCGGCGGCGCAACCCGCGTGCCGCCGCCCGACGCGGAGACGGACGCGCCCTTCGGCTTCCTGTCCGTCACGAACGACTCAGCATGCCGCTTCGTCACGAGCACGGGGCGCGTGTAGCCCGCCTTGCGGAGATGCGCCATCAGCAGACGCGCCGGCCTGAGGTCGCGCACGTCAGCGTCCAACAGGATGTGGATGACGCGGTCGTGCGGCACGTCGTAGTCTTCCAGAATCGCCGGCACCTGGGCGGGCGCGACATACCGGTCGCCGAAAAGGAAACCCTGCGTCGAGACGCGCACCGCCGGGTTCTGCGCGTCCAGCTCCAGCGTCCGCTGCGTCGCGCAGCCGCACGTCAGCAGGCACATGTAGAGCACTGTGCCGGCGACGATGGACGCGAGCGGATTGCGCTTTCCGAGCTGGAGGCCGACCGTGAGCGCGCCCGCGAGATACGGATACGCCGTCTTCCACGCGAGCCCCGAATACGAGTAGACGACGAGACAGGCGATGATGACGGGCGAAATCAGGTTGCCGAACTTCTCGACCCACGGCGGCAGGGTGCGGTCGCGTCCGGCGAACAGGAGGAACGGCAGCGCGCGCAGGCCGAAGTTGACCGCGAAGCCCACCGCGACGATGCCCAGCATGTAAAGGATCTCTTCTTTCATTTCGTCACCATCCCCCGAACCTGATCCGTCAGGATCACGATGAACAGCGCCGCCATCGAGAACTCCATGCCGTTCGTGTAGCGGCGGATGACCATCGGGTCAATCAGGTGTCCGAGCACGCAGACGACAATCGCGCCGACCGTGAGGCCGACGACCCAGTACGTGTGGTTCAGCACCGACAGCACCGTGCAGTAGCGCAGGTTCTTCGCCGGGTCGCGGTACGCGCACGCCGCCTCCAACGCGTAGTTCTCGTCCGCCAGCATGAGAATGAGGTACGCCTTGTGGAAGAGCGGCACGTCCTTCCACCGCTTCAGCAGCGTGAACCCGTAGAAGGCGTAGCGGAAGTTGACGGCAAGCGTCATGAGCGCGAAGGACGCGAGCGAGGCGCGCGCGGCGATCTCCGGCACGCCGGCGATAGACATCGTGCCCGTCACCCACAGCGTCGCCGAGAGGAACGCCCAGAGCGGCGACAGCACGACGTCGCCCTTCGCCGCGAGGAGGACGCCCGCGACGAACCCCATCGTCGAATAGCCCATCAGCACGGGCAGCGAGTCGATGAACGCCCGGCGCAGGATCGCGCGGCGCTCGCGCGGCGGAATGGCGGCGGTTTCAGGCATGGCGCGCGAGCAGGAGCTTTTCGACGCGCGCGGCGTCCTCCGGCGTGTCCACGCCGACGCCCTCGTCGTCCGTCCGCACGACCGCGATCTTCGCGCCCATCCAGAGCGCGCGCAGCTGCTCCAGCTTCTCCGTCTTCTCCAGTTCGCACGGCGGCTCGGCGATGTACCGCTTCAGGAACGCGCCGCGATAGGCGTAGATGCCGAGGTGGCGGACGTAGAGACCGCCCTGAAACGCCGGGGCGTGGTCGCGGTCGCAAGGGATCGGGGCGCGCGAGAAGTAGAGCGCACCATCGTCGCGGTCGAGGACGACCTTCACGACCGTCTTCGCCGCGAAGTCCGCCGCGTTGCGGATCGGCGTGACGGCCGTCGCCATCGACCAGCGCGAATCGTCCTTCAGCTTCGCCGCCAGCCGCTCGACGAGTGCCGGGTCGATGAGCGGCTCGTCGCCCTGGACGTTCACGAGGATGTCGTCGTCCGCAAAGTCGTGGCCGAGGAAGTTCCGCGCGGCACAGGCGATGCGATCCGTGCCGCTCGGCAGGTCGCTCGGCGTCATCACGGCCGTGCCGCCGTGCTGTTCGACGGCCTTCACGATGCGTTCGTCGTCCGTCGCGACCAGCACCTCGTCCAGGCCCTTCGCCCGCTTGACCGCCTCGACAACCCATGCGACGAGCGGCTTGCCCGCGAGGATCGCGAGCGGCTTGCCGGGAAACCGGCTCGACCCGAACCGGCTGGGAATGATTCCGTATGTCTTCATGCGGGATATTATAGCATATCCGCGCCCGGCGCACGGACGTTTGCCGTCGGACGGTAGACGGCCTTCAACAGACGTGCACATTGGCCGCAGTGCGTGCAGTCGTTCGCCGCCGGACATTCGCGCACGGCCGCCCAAAGCGGCGCGAAGGCGGCGAACGCCCTGTTGTCCATGACGCCCGGCAGCGGCGGACGCGCGTCCATGAGGTCGGCGAGGTCGCCGTCGTAGGCGCGCGTCGCGTAGGCCGCAACAATCTTCTCGGGATTCGCATGCCGCCGCGTCGCGAGCTTGACGACATCGACAAACGGCTCATAGGCCGGCAGGTCTTCGGGGCGAATCCACGTCGCGCGCAGAAAGTCCTCCGCATGGCCCGCCGCGTAATGCTGGAGGCAGAGCATCGGCGTGAAGCCGAACTGCTCGCCGACCTTCGACTGCGCACGTCGGTCATGCCCGTGCAGGTTGTCGTGGAACTGCTGGTACGGGCATTGGCGCAGACAGCCGGAGTTCGCCTGGATGCCGATCGTCTTGCCGTGGGCGTGCGCCCAGCCGGACATCCCCTTGAGCCACGCCGTCTCGCGGTGCCGCTCGCGCGTCGCGTAGAACGAGTCGAAGAGCGGCAGGATCGGCTCAAAGCCGACGGAGCCGTGGACGCGCTGGTTGACGCTGAGGCGGATCTTCACCGTCGGGAACCGCTGGCGCAGCACCGTCGCGATGAACGGCGAAGTCGTCGTCACCGTCTCGGGGAAAAGCCCTTCGGCGTCCATCTCGCGCAAGATGCGCGACACGAAGTCCGCAAGGTCGGGCGAAATCGCCAAGTCGCCGTAGCAGTTGCAGTTGAAGAGCGTGTCGAGTTCGAGCCCGTGCGCCCGCGCCCAGGTCAGGTCGGACAAGAGCCGCGCACGCACATCCGGCGTGAAATCGGGCGCCGGACGGCACGAGAGGACGCCTGGCCACGCGAAGAAGACTTCCTTGATGCGCGGCAGATGCGCCGCGCAGACGCCCGTGAAGTCGCCGTTGAAGAAGTGCCCGACCGCGAGTTTTTTTCGTTCCATGTCAAATCGAAACCGCGACGGAACAGGCGCGGCCGTGGGTGCCCTTCACGATGCCGCGAGTGAAGAAAAAGAGCTCTTTCGGGTCGTAGCCGGGCTTGTTGTGGATGTCGACGTGACGCGCGAAGTCCGGCGCCTCGCGGCGATCCGTCCACCATTCGTAGCCACACCAGCTGCCCGGCTTCGCGAGGAGCAGCACCGCGTCGTCCGTCGCACGCAACAGGCCGTCGCCCGGCACCTCGTAGCCGCCCGTCGCGAGCAGCGCCTGAGCCGCCTTCTCGCGCGCCGAGCCGTAGACGAGGCAGAATTCGTGGTCGCAGAGCGCAAACGCCGTCGACTGGTAGAAGTCGGGATACGAGAGCCCGCCGACCGTCCGCGTCCTGAAAAGGCCCTCGCGGCGCAGCGTCACGTTCGGCAGCACAGGCACGTCCGTGACGTCCGTAATCTCGTAGTCGCCCATCACCTTCAGGTCACAGCCGCGCCGCTGGCAGATGTCCGCGAGGCGTTCAAGCTGGCGGCGGAACTCCCGCAACGCGGCTTTCGCCGCCGGCGAGTCGGGGCCGCACTTCTGCGCGGCGTAGTCGAGCGTCGGCAGGTAGAGGTACGCCTCGTCGACGTCCTGCACGTTCGTCATCTCCTCGAAATAGGAGATGCACATCCGTCCGACTTTCGGCGAGGCGAGCGGCCCCCAGTAGCGTCCAAGCGGAAACGCGCCGCAGAGCTTCCGCAGAACGTCCGCAAGGCCCGTCGGCTGCGTGTAGCAGCTCATGACCATGCCGCCGCCGTGCTTGTGAATCGGCGCGGGGGAGAGGATGAGGTCAAGGTCTTCGCCGAGCGACTGCTGGAAGAAGAACATCCCGAACCGCTCGCCCGCCGCGCGACGGTCGGCCCAGACGCGCCGTCCCTTCACGAGCCGTGCGCTCTGCTCCCAGAAGAGCGGCTTCCGCAACGTCTCCGACCAGTAGCCGTTCGAGACCATTCCGTGTTCGGCGGGCGACAGGCCCGTCCGCAGCGTCGCCTGGGCGACGCACGTGACGGCCGGGAAGACGCTCGGCTGCGGCGCGAACTTCATGCCCGCGAGTTCGGTCAGCCCGTTGCGCTCCAGCAGATTCCAGCCAAGCCCGGCGGCAATAACGTTCAGCTTTTTCATCGGCAAGCCCTGTCAGGGATCAGACGTTTCATGCGCCATAGTATATCAAAATTGTCTCTCTGCGTTCAGCCGCCCTGCCTACAGCTCGACGTTGCCGACCTTGACGAGGCGGTGCAGGGGCAGGTCCTCGATTGTCACGCGGCGCAGGGCTCCGACGTAGGCGTCAAGGTTGCCACGACGCCTTCCAGTCGATCCAAAGACTGTCATTCTCGAACGTGACGGGCAACCACACATAGCGGCTATCTTCCTGGTTTCCCGGATGCCAGACGTCAAACAGCGCGATGACCTCGTTTGGACGGCCCGCGACGGGCAGAAGAAACGTAGACTGCGCGCCCCAGGTGAGTTCCGGCCCCAACCCCGTCTCCGGGCTGACGCCCCGGCAGGGGTTGCCGAGCCGCTCCCACGGGCCGGACAAAGACCGCGCACGGTAAAGCCGCGCCGCATTCGGCTGCCAGCCCGAGCAACCCGACCCGATGAGGAAGTACCACCCGTTCATCTTCACAAGCGCCGGCGCCTCTGTCCAGTGCTTGTCGGCCACGCGGAACCAGCGCCCCGTGTAGCCGAGCAAGTCCTCGGTCAGTTCGGCGATGTGCAACGTCGCGTTGTATTCCGAGGCGAAGATGTGATAGCAACGTCCGTCGTCATCGGCGAAGAGCGTCATGTCCCGCGACATCTGCCCGCCATCCATGTGCCCAAGGTAAGGGACTCGCGCCCTCACCCGTTCGTTCGGCCCGCCCGGCTCGTTCCCGAGCTCCCGGGATGCGCGCATCGCCTCGGGCGTCCACTCGTCCGCGCGCACGTCTTCCGGCCATGCGCCGGGCGTCGGGCGGAGGGAGCGCAGAAAGCGGAACGGCCCTTCCGGACGGTCGGCGACGGCAATGCCCGTGCGCGCCGCATTGTAGCCCTGCCCCTTCAGCTCCAGATGAAAGTACATGACATACCGGCCGGTCTTCTGCGAACGCAAAACCTTCGGGCGCTCAAGTATGCAACCGTCGGCAATGTCACTCTGCGGGTCTTCCGAGACAGCGAGCGCAATGCCGCGGTCATCCCAGTTCACGAGATCTCTTGACGAATAGACATGAACCCCGACATGCGCCTTGTTGCCGGCGCGGCCGTAGACTTTGTGTTCACCGTACCACCAGTAGACGCCGTTGTCGAACAGGACGCCCCCGCCGTGCGCATTGATGACATGCCCTTCAGTATCGTACCACAAGGCGCCCGGACGAATCTCGGCCCGGTGCGGCGCGGTGCGTTCGGGGGCGGCTGCGGACGTGACGACAACCGCCGCGTTCGACGGGGTTCCGGTGTACCATGCGCACAGGTCGGTCTGGCCGAGAAGCCGCGTGACGTTCACGTTGCCCGCGTCATAAATCCGCGGCTCGAAGCCCTCGGCAAGAACCTCCGGTTCGGGCCACGCCGCCGGATTGTCGAAAACGTCCATCGCGCGTGCGACGCGGCGTTTGAGCTGACGCGCGCCGCGCTGGTAATAATAATTCGCAAGAAGTCCCGTACGCGCGTCATAGACAAGATTCGGGGTGGACTCGTGCACATCGTCAATATTGGTACGCGCTTTCTTCCACGTTTTGCCGCCGTCCGCGCTCGTCACCTGAAACTGCGGGCCAAGGCTCTGCTCGCAACGCCCGACAATCAGCAGCTTCCCGCCTCCCAGCGAAACAAGCGAAGGCTCTGTCACCCATTCCTTCACGGACAGCCCCTTTTCAATGGTGCGCTGCGTCCATGTCCGCCCGTCATCCGCGCTGACGAGAACGCCCCAAGAATTTCCGCCGTTGGAGTCATATCTGCCCGCGAACCAGGGCGACACCAGGCCAAGGCCCGGCACCGATACCGGGTCCATAATCTGCATTGGAAGCGGATCAAGCGCGGGCGCGGCGATTTTCTCGAACGAAAGGCCGTCTGCCGAACGATAAAGCTCGTGGCGGCGCCGCGCCGGCACGCCCCAGCAGCGCACCCAGGCCAAAACAGCTCCTGTGGAATCAAGCCCCATTCCTTCATTGACCTCGCCGACCTCGGGATCGGCCGCGAGAATGCGTTCCGCCGACCAGGTGCGGCCGCCGTCGCGCGACAGACGCACATAGGAGTCGCGGCTGCCGGCACCGATGGTGTGCCCGTCCGCGGGAAGCGCGCTGTCGCGGCTGTACGCACAGACAAGTCTGTCGCCCGCCGCTTGAATCATCGGCCACGCATTATACCCTGGCGCGTCTTGGACTACGCGCGCATTTTCGGGCATTTGGCAGTCGGGCTGGGCAAGCGCCGCCGCCGCGCAGACGGCGACCGACAGCAGGGCCGGCAGAAGGGACTGCCGCCCCTTCGTCCTGCCCCGCGCATTCTCATTCATTGATTTCATTGATTCCACCTTGTTCATCGATCACTTCTTTTCCGTCAATGGGGCTGACCCCATTGACGGAAAATGTTGACAACTTTAAATCAGATCTCCTCGCAGAGGGCGACGTCGCCGCCGTGGAAGACGACGGCGATGCGGTGCAGCGTCACCGTGCCGCCGTTCTCCTTCAAGTTCCACGCCCGCGCGAGATCGTGGTCGCCCGCGTAGCGCGCGAGCTGTGCCGCCGCCGCGTCACGGATCTTCGCGAGCGCGGCAGGCGAGGCGTCGTCCGCCGTCTTCAGGTACTTCAACTCGACGAGCGCGGCGTGGCCGATCTGCGGCCAGCGGTTCAGCTGCGGCTCGAACGCGATGTCCACGAACCCGACTGCCGACTCCTGCTCATGCCGCACGATGTACGGCCCGTGCCCCACGTAGAGGAGCGAGCAGAGCGCAGTTTGCACGACACGCTCGCCCTCCAGGGCGTCGCGCACCTTCCAGTAGCGCGAAACAACGCCCGCCGCAGTCTCCAGCGGCGTGCGCCAGTCGCCGCGCCGCGCGAAGTCGGTCATGCCGTTCGCTATGTCGAAGATGCGCGGGTCGATTCCGTTGATGTCCTGGTAGGCCTTCGGCACGAAGTCGTGCATGAACTCTCCGACCGTCAGGTTCGGGATGCCGAGCGTCGACTGACCGAAGTCCTCACCCGTCACCGTAACGAGCCCGTTGTAGAAGAGGAACGATATGAAGTTGTCCGCGATGCCCAGTTCCTTCGCCTGGAAGGATTTCCGGAGCGTCGCCGTCGCGCCGAGGCGCGCAACGATGTCCTCGAGCCGGTGGAAGTTGCCGTTGATCTTCCGCCCTTCCGTAATGATGTGGCGGATCTTCATGTAGTCCGTCCGCAGGTTCTCGTCCACGAAGTCCGGCTGGGGCTTGTGGTTCTGCAGGAAGTACTGCATGTAGTAGAGGACGAGAGTCGGGTTCGCAACGCACGGCGGCTCACGCCCGTCCGAACCCGTTTCGGGCGAGAAGCGGTAGTTGTCGTACCACCGGCGCATCGTCTCGAAGACGGCCTCCTCGTCGAACGCGAAGCCCGCGTGTGCACGGTAGTGGGCGAGCATTTCACGGATGTCGTCGTGCGTGAAGCCCGCGAACGCGGCGAACACGGGGTTCAGCGAGATGTTCGCCGCGATGTTGAAACCGCTCGTCACATCGTCCATCGTCACCGGCGTCACGCCCGTGATGAAGAGCCGCGTGACCGGCGCGTCCGTGCCGGTCGTCGCGAGCTTGAGTTCGTTGAAGAACTGCTTGAAGAAACCGTCGCCGTGGCAGAGGGCCTCGTACTTGTCACGCGACTCGGCGAGGATCGTGTTCGTGAAGTTATCGTATTCGTCGATCGTGATGTAGAGCTTCAGTCCCGAACCCTTGAGCCGCATCGTCAGCGTGTTGAACTTCTCGTGGCACGTCCGCTTCGCGAGGACTGCCGCCGTCGTTCCCTCGGGCAGACGCCCCGCATGACGCTCAACGAAGACGTCCAGCCGTTCCGAACAGTATTCGTTGAAACTGTCCTGCACACGGTCGATCCGCTTTTCAACACCCGTGAAGTTGAAGTCGATGAAGAGGTACTTTCCCCGCTCCGCCGTCGGCTCACGCCCGATGTCAAGCCCGCCGAAGAGTTCCTCGAAGCGATCGGCGTAGTCAACGTCGTAGTAGCTCTGGAGGATGGCGCAGAGGAGTGACTTGCCGAAGCGGCGCGGCCGCAGGAACATCGCGTAGCGCGTCTTCTCCAGCTCGCGGATGAGCGCGGTGCGGTCCACGAAATAGCCGTTCTCCGCGCGGATGAGCGCGAAGTCCGTCACACCGTACATGATTTGCTTCATCTTTTCCATGCCGACATTATACCAAATCACTCGGCCTCATAGGCACATCTCCCCCCATCACGCGAGTCGCCATTGCCTTCCATCAGCGTTGCTAGACGTTCCGCAATCAACCGCTTGGTTGGCGGATGAATCCCCTTGTCGGGCTCGCAGATGTCGTCCGTACGCACAAGCGTCACCCCGGGAACCGACTGCGCGACTTTCGACTGCGAAGCCTTGACGGCGTTCCACGCCGCACGGTTCGGCCCGCCTGTCGTGTCGGCCGCCAGCTGCAGGACGTAGAACGGCAGCCCGGCATCGCGGAAATCAGCCCGCCACTGTCCGATCAACGCGGTTAGCATGTCGGCGTAAAGCGTTCCCTCCTCGACGCTGTGCGAGTTGCTTTCGCCCTGATACCACGTGACAGAGGAAACCGGGTAGCCCGCGACCTCGGAGAACTGGCTCTCGTACAGCGTGCCGCTGCGGTTCCAGAGTGAGTAGGCGTCCTCCCGCTCGTCGGGGTGCGAGCATTTCGCGGGCGGCAGGCTGAACCGCGCGTCCCGCGCCAATGCGTACGGCATCCAGGTCTTGATGACGCTCGCGCCCTGCACGCAGCAGATGACGCCCACCGCACGACCCGTCGCCCGTGCGCGCCGGACGGCCGTCTCGCAACCGATGGCCGTCCACGCCCATGCGTTTTTGCGCGTGAGCGGAACCCATCCGTCCGACGCGCCGAAGACAGCGCCGCGCTCAAGCCGTGTCGTCGAGAACAGTCGGATGCGCGAATCCTCGAACCGCTCCTTGGTCGTCGATTCGCCCAGCAGGAACTGCATGTTGGACTGCCCCGCCATGACCAGCACCTCGCCGATCATGACGTCCCGGACGACCTGACGTCGGTCGCCGAGATCGACCTCCAGCTCGTAGGGGCCGCCCGCCTCCAGGGCGGGGAACGTCACGCACCAGCGCCCCCGCACGGCACGCACCTTCCGCTCCATCCCGCTGAACCGCACGGAGACCGCGCCGTCCCCCGTCCCGAAGACGCGCAGCGTCTTGTCGGCCGGCAAGACCAGGTGATCCGAGAATATCTCCGCCAGTCGCGGCGAATTATCCGCCCCGGTCACGAGATTCGCGGCGGGACGATCCGAGTCGTTTCCTTCAAGATGCACGCGGGCGCAGTTGTTCAGTCGGATGTCGAAGCCCTCCGTCGGAGACTTCACACGAACGCCTGTCCGCCGAAAGACGTTCCCCGTGATTCGCACGCCGTCCGTGCATTCGGCGTAGATGGCGTTCGAGCCGATGTCCGCAAACCGGCAGTCCATGATGCGCACGTTCCGGAAGGCCCCTGCCGAGGCGTCGGACGGTTCGCCGTTGTGGTTGAGCTTCACGACGACCGCCCCCAGCGGCAGTCCGTTAAGGGAATTGGCGCACTTCTCGAACGTGCAGTCGCGGATCGCGCAGTCCACTGTCGGCGCCATCTCGTTCCATGTCTTCACGTCCGACGAGACGATGATCGCCGGAGAGGGAAAGCCCCTGAACCGCGAGCGCTCGACAGACACATGCCGGGTCTGCAGCAGGAACGCGCGCGCCCGCGTGTTCTCGACCGAACAGTCCTGAATGCGGACGGCCGGCAGGTGCCGCACGTTCGCGACGATGTCGCCCTTCGCCAGCGCAAACTTCACCGGCGCGAAAACCGCCGCGCCGTCTTTGTAGCGCGTCAGCCTGAGCGAGCCCTTGACGCTGAGCGTCTTCGGGTCATAGACGTCAATCGTGTCGCCCGCGCGGGCCCAGCCGTCCGGCAGCGCCTGCGGCTTGCGATCCACGAGCCGCAGGATAAGCGACGCCATTCCCTGCGCGGCGTCGCACTGCGCAATCTCACCGCCCATCGCGTGCACGTTGAAAGCGTCGTCACCCAGCCCCTTGAAGTGGCAGTCCTCCAGCCGCAGCGTCCCTTCGCACCCGAAGACGTGAACGCCGTCCGAATTGGAGGAATGGAGCGCGGGGTCGTCCGCCGCCATGCGGATGCAGAATCGGCGCAGCGAGACATCGGCCGTGCCGGGCGCGATGACCATGCCCATGGCCGCCGTGCGAGAGATCTCGACATCCTCCAGCGTGAGCCCGCGCACGTTGGCGATCCAGAACGCCGTGCCGCCTCCGCGCGAATACCTCAGCAGGGCGCGATGCCCGTTCGTGACCGCCTGAACCGATGCCCATGACGGAAGCGACAGTCGAATCAGCCGCTCGTCGAGCCGCGTGTAGGCAAGACCCTCATGGCGCACGGAACCGGCCTCGTTCGTGACGGCATGAATGTCCGCATGCGTCTCCAGCGCACGGTCGGGTGCCCCCTCCTCGTCGCAGGTGTCGATCTGGAAGACGTGTTCGCGTCCCGTGAACGCGCACGCCGCATCGACAAGGAAGTCCACCGTCCGCGCCGCCGCGTCTTTTGCGACGATGCGCCCGGCGCACCCGATCGGATTCTCCGTCGTCAGCCGCAGCTTCTCGATGCGCACTGAACGGCCGCCGTTCACGACGAAGCCGCCCGAACTCTCCGATTCGGGGCCTTCGAGACTGTTGTGCATCCGAATGACCGTGCCGGGCTCGCCCGCAAGCGTCACGCCGCGAAGATTCTCAAGTCTGACGCTTTTCCGAAGCGCGTAGACGCCGCGCGGGAACAGCACCGTGTCGCCCTCCCGCGCCGCCCGGCAGGCCTGCGCGATGGCGTCCTGGCTCGGCCGTGCGCCCGTGGCGTCCGCACCGAAGTCCGTGACGCGCACGGTCGCGCCGTCCGCGATTCCAATGAACGCCACCGCGCACGCGACGCAAGCCAAATGCCACGCGCCGCCCAATGTCCTCTTTTCAGTCTTCTTCATGATCTCGTCTCCCTTGCCCCGGACACCTATCGCACGACGAAGAGAAGGCCACCCGCACGCTTCAGCCCGTCGATGACTGCCTCGCCCGAACCCGTGTAGGCAAACGCAAGCGCACACGTCTCGCCAGCCGGCATCAGGTTCAGTTCAGCATCCGCCGTGCAGACGGACGACACGCCGTCAACCGTCACCGTCAGCGTGCCGCCGCCCGTCACCCGCCCCCGAAGCAGGTAGCGAAAGCCTGCCGTGCCTTGCACGAGGGCCATCAGCCGCGCCCCGTCCGTCAGGACGACCTTCCCGTCCGCATTCGTGGTCACGGACGGCGACGCTTCCGTGACCGTCACGCGCGACCGGCGAATGGCCCGCGCATAGACGGCACGCCAGTCGCCCTCCAGCGCGCCGATATCCAGCGCACCGTTGGAGACGCGAGGCCCACCGAAGAGATCCGTTTCGCCGACGTACGCCGCATTCAGCGCGGCGTCACCCGCGTCAACCGCCGCGCAGGCGCCGATGACGGGACGTCCGTCCGCATCCAGCGCCAGCGCGTCCGACGGGACCAGCACATTGCCGTCGCCACTTTCGATCGCGTTCTTGAAGCCCCCGGTCTGCGCACCGTTCATGTCGGCGGCAAACGCGCAGTGGCTGAAGAGGGCCGGCGCGATCGCGTCGTCCGGAATGTCGCCCCGGCTCATCTTCGAGCGGACCAGCGTATTTTTGAGCATGCAGGCGGCAGCCTTCGGCCCGCCCGTCCGTGCATCGAGGAGCGTGCCGTTCTCGCAGACATTCCAGTAGAACAGGCCGTCCGCCGCCGTGTTGACGTTCGCCGACCGGTTTTCACGGGAGAGGCAGCCGTAGTGCTTCGCATCGTCGGACGCGCCGCCGCCGTAAAGCGCCGTGTTGCGCTCGAGGATGCAGTTCACCAACGTCGTCTGCCAGGCCCCGCCGCCACGGAAGGCGTGACAGTCCACAATCCGACAGTTCTTCGCCTGACCGCCGCCCGCGACGCCGGCGCCGCAGTAGTCCAGATTGTTGTGTCCGCCGCCGCCGGCGTCCGTTGCGCCGCGCACATAGCAGTTCGTCAGCGTGAAGCCGCAGACGGCCGCACGGAATCCCGCCAGGTAGACACCACGCACGGCAGACTTGCCCATGCCGGCGATGGCGTCCGCATACAGGGCGACGTTAGACTTGTCCTGATCGGACGGCTGGCACGCCGCGCCCTTGATGAACGTGTTCGTCCACCCGTCGCGCGCGGCGAGAACGGCACCATCCGGCACGACCGCGCGCGCCTTCACGTCGCGGGAATCGCCTGTGGACATCTCCCCGCTGTCGTAGACGCCAGGATTCGCAATCACCGCGCCGGCGGCGCCGCCCAGCGCCTCAAGTGCCTGGGCGAGCGTGCGGTAGGGTTTCGCCGCCGAGCCGTCCTGATCCGCCGACTCCGCCACCGTGGGGTCGGCGTAGCGGACGTTCGACGTCCGCTCGAACGCGACCGTCACCGTCTCCGTGACGGACGCCGGCGGCGTCACCTCGAACGCGCCGTCCGCTGGAAGCGGAAAGGCGACAGTCTCCTGCCCCCGAACGACAGAAGCCCACAGGGCGCGCTGCCCATCCGCCAGTTCGCACCGGACGCGAATCGTCCCCGTCCCGTCCGTCGGATAGACGTAAGACGGCTCGTACTGCGGGAACGCCGTCTCGCCGAACTGCACATCTCTGTCCTTCGCGACGACCGCGCCGGCGGACGGCTCGACCGCCGTCTGCGAACAGCCGGCGGCAATCGCCCCGGTCTGCGGAATGTTCGCGCCGTACAGGTCCCTGAACCGCGCGACAGAAAAGAGCGTCGGGAACGGGACGAATTTCGTGTCCGCGACAAGGGAAGCGTCGCCCGCCGTCGTCGCAGCGGCGCCCGTGCGCAGGCGCACGTCGCCGAGAGCCGGCGCGATGAGGTTGCGCGTCGCGGTCGTGTCGTCCACACGGTTCTGGTGCCGTCCACCGCCATAAGTGTCGAACTGCGTGCCGGACACGAGCGTGTTGCGGAAGTCGTTGAAACTGAGCGAGTAGAACCGACCGAGGTTGCAGGCGAAGGTGCAGTTGACGAACCGCCCGCCGGGCGAAAGCAAAATCGACCCCGAAACGGATTCTGCCGTCACGGCATCGACCGTCCGGTTGCGTCCGAAAAGCGTGTTGAAATAGGCCGTCCCGGTCGAGAGCCAACGGTTGGACGCGCTGTTCGGGTCGTTCATGTCGGACGCCAGAAGCGCATTGTCCTGCACACGGCAACGGACGAACGTGCCGCCCAAGGCCAGCGCCTCGACTGCGCCCACGCAGTTCGAGACGACGCAATCGACCAGAAACGTCTTGTCCTTGACGGGCGTGTTTCCGTCGGACGAGACGTGCAGCGCGCCGCCGCGTCCACTGGGGTTCGTGTTTTCGCGCGTCGCCCCGTCCCGCAGCGTAAAGCCCTCAATGACATTCTCCCTGTCGGCGTTCGTGTTTTCAACGTCGATGCAGCGCACGGCCTGGTCGCCAAGGCCGGAAGCGGACGTCGGATCGTGCGCGCCAATGATGTGCGTCACCGCCGCACCGCCCGTCGACTTGATGTGCAGCGACTTGTTGCTGATCAGAATGCGCGCGCTGCCCCACCAGTGCCCACCGGATGACGCAATTGCGATCCCCGTGCGACCCAGTCCCTGATCGTCGCCATAGACACCCGGCGCCACGAGAATCGTGTCACCGTCTGCGGCCTTGTCAATCGCCTCTTGAATGCGCCGAAGGGCCAACGCGGGCGATGTCCCGTCATGCCCGTCGTAGCCAAGCATCCCGTTATCGACGTACAATGTCGCCGCCGAACCGCCAAACGACAACAACAGTGCGCAGATCAGGCAGCCCCCCCCCCCCCCCCCCTGAGGTGAAGGACTGCTGGTTTCAACGTCGCATTCGTTTTCCGCGCGCGCATAAGGAACGTTCCTTTCTCTTGTGTTTTTTATGATCAGGATTTTACCTATGCCCATAGTATAGCATATCTGCCGCCCGAAGAGTGCAAATATCGCGCAAAAATTTTCGCCTGTCTTGCGCAGTATGTAATCTGATGACAGCGAAGAGGCCTATCCCCGTAGGCACCCGATTGGGCAGACAAGAATCCCATCGTCGTTTCGATAGGCCAAGTTCCCGTCAGCCGTCAAAACCATCTTGAAGCTCGGCTGCGGCATTTTTGTCGCATCAATCTTGTCCGCCAGCGTTTTCAGCGATTTGCAGCCCTTTTCAATCAGGGTCTCTCCGCCCGTCTTTACTTCAATCAGTCCGTATTTCCCGTTTTCAAGACGCATGACCGCATCACACTCAAGACCGCTCTTGTCATGATAATGGTAAAGCCGTCCGCCCAGCTGTTCGGCATACGTGCGCAAATCGCGAATCGCCAACGTCTCGAAAAGCAGGCCAAGCGTCGGAAGGTCGCCCAACAGTTCGTCCGAACCAATTCCAAGCGCGGCAGCCGCAATTGACGGATCGGTGAAATACCGCGTTGCGGTTGTCCGAATCGGCGTTTTGCACCTCAGATTCGGACACCAGGCTTCAAGATCCTCCGTCACGAATATCTTCGTCAACGCCTTGAGGTATGAATAGACCGTGTCTTCAGTTAATGACGCGACATCATTCGCCATGACGTCTCGGCAGATAACCGAAGCTGAAGACTGAGTGCCTTGAAGCCGTGCAAGACTTTTCATGACGCCACGCACACGCAAAGAATCCCTCAACGTATCGTCAACCCGTGAAATGTCCGTCTCGCAGATCGCCTCGAAATACTCTTTGGCCGGCCCCCGCGCCACAGAACCCCGCAATCCCATTGCCCCAGGCCAACCACCACGACAGATCAGGCCTGAAATGTCTTCAAGTTCCAATTCGCTCGAAGCCCCGGAAACGTCAATCCCCTTGAACAAGTCCGAAAACGACACCGAACCCTTTGCATCGCCACTTTCCCAAAGCGTCATCGGTCGCATCGTCAATCGCGCAATGCGACCGGTTCCCGTATGGCGGATGACTCTCCTTGCGTCTTCCTCATCGACTTGAGGTGGTACGGCACTCCCTGTCAGGATGAACATTCCGCGCTCTCCGACTTCATCCACGAGCGAACGCACGGCATCCCAAAGAGAAGGCACCTCCTGCCACTCATCGATCAGCAGCGGATACGCGCCAGCAAGCAACCTGTCCGGGCGTTGCTGCGCCAACTGACGGTTAGCCGAGCCTCGCTTGGAATCCGCCAACAAAACCGTTGTCCGGGCGACCTGCCGTGCAGTCGTCGTCTTCCCGCACCACTTGGCCCCCCGCACCAACACAGCCCCCATATAGGAAAGTTTCTCATGCAAGAGGGCATCGGCAATTCTTTTGCGGTATTTCTTCATAACGCGCATATTATAGCAAATTCCGAAGGGCCAGACTACCCCATTAGGTAATTTGGCGCGGAATCGTTAGGTAATTTGGCGGCAAACCATTAGGTAATTTGGCGCAGTCATCCGAGGACTCACCCCCGCCCACGGCTTCGGCGCGGAGCGCGGCGGACGACGACCTGTTACACGTTTGGCGGGGTCTGTCCCCACGGAAACGTCATTGCCCGACGGGCATTGCCCTCATTACCAGGACACCCGTTCGACGCGCACCCCACGCGCGAAATCACGTCATTCATTCACCTGCGTGGCGCCTCTGAATCTTGAAGACGAGGCGGTAGGTTCCGGCGCCGGGCATGAATGCGTCATGCGGCTTCGCGCCCCAGCTGTTGTCGCCGCCGACGCCCATCTGCACCGCGTCGACGTTGACGGTCAGCGCGTCCGCCTCCGACAGCTCCCACTGGTGCTTCCGGCCCTCCAGCGTCGTCTGCGGATACGGCCAGACGTTGAAGCCGAACGGCGCGTTCGCCGCCTCGACCGTCACGCCCCCGACCGTCAGGCGACGGCAGCCCGTGCGGTAGCCCTGCTCGCCCGGCTCGATGTAGTTGTCGGGGTTGAGGCGGTCCGCCGGATAGGCGATCGTGCCGGTCTTCGGATCCGCGAGGCCGGAGACGAGCCCGACGGACGCGCGGTGGACGTCGTAGATCGCCCCGGACGCGCGGTCGGCGTAGTTCTCCCACGGGCCGAGGCCGAGCCACTCGACCGCGTTCGTCTTCGGCACGGTGAACGTGAGGCCGACGCGCGGGATCGGCGGCAGGCCCTTCGGCACGGTGAGCGTCCAGTCCACGCGCCACGCGCCGTCCGCGAGGCGCGTCGTCTTGAGGTCGCTCGTCACGCCGACGGGCAGCCTCTGCGTCGCGGTCGCGTCCTTCCAGACCCTGCAGACCTCCGGCATCTTCCAGCCCCGGTCGTTGTCCGTCGGCGCCCGCCAGAAGTTGAGGGCGAGGGTTGGGGGTTGAGAGTTGGGTGCTGAGCCACGAATGGACACGAATGGGCACGAATCGGATTCCGTTCGTGCAGATTCGTGAAGATTCGTGGACAACTCCGGCCGGAACGGCTTCGCGAAGGAGTCCCACGCCACGCAGTCGCTGCCGTCGAGGAAGCGGAAGACGATCGAGTCGCCGCCGAAGCCCTCCAGCGCGTAGTCCCGCGCCTCGCCCGGCGGCAGCTCGCCCAGCTCGAAGAGCCCACGTGCGGACGGGTTGCCCGCCGCGTCGCGCGCCGTCCACTCGCAGACGTAGTCGTCGAGGTCGCGGAAGCAGAAGCCGTTGCGCACCGTCACCTTGCCCGTCGCGAAGTCGAACGCCTCGCACGTCATGTTCTGGTAGGCGTGCTTCATCTCGTACGCGCCGGGGTGCGGATTGCGCAGGGCGTCGAAGAGGCCGTTGCAGTTGAAGTTGTCGTCGTTCGGCCTGTCGCCGAAGTCGCCGCCGTACGCAAGCCACGTGCCGCGCGCGTCCGTCTTCCAGAGCGCCTGGTCGGCGAAGTCCCAGACGAAGCCGCCTTGAAACGACGGATACTTGCGCGCGAGATTCCAGTATTCCTGGAGGCCGCCGGTCGAATTGCCCATCGCGTGCGCATATTCGGCGAGGATGTAGGGCTTCTTCGGATGGTTCGCGACATACTTCTCAGACGCCCACGGGCGACTGTACATGGGACTCTCGAAGTCGGTGAACGCATACTCGTCGCCGGCGATGGCATCCTGAACGCCCAGATGACCGATGCGCGCCCGACAGAAGTTCTCGTATTGGATTGGCCGCGTTGGATCAATCGCCCGGATGGCCTTGTACGAAGCCTTGAAGTTCGGGCCATAGCCGGATTCGTTGCCCAATGACCAAAAGATGATCGAGGGGTGATTGCGGAACGTCTCCACCATGCGCGTGCCGCGCTCGACGTGGGACTGCTCGTAGTCCTTGCGAAACGAGAGGGAACTGTTGCTGTCGAACCTGTCATACCCGTGCGACTCGACGTTCGCCTCGCAGCAGACCATGATGCCCTCGCGGTCGCAGAGGTCGTACCACTCCGGCACGTTCGGGTAGTGGCTCGTGCGCACGGCGTTGACGTTGAACGCCTTCATCACCTCGATGTCCTTCTTCATCCCTTCCAGCGTGACGGCATAGCCCGTCTTCGGCTCCATCTCGTGGCGGTTCACGCCCTTGAAGAGCGCGCGCCGGCCGTTGACGTAGAGGACCGAGTCGCGGATCTCGACCTTGCGGAAGCCGAACGACACGGCGCGGTAGTCGACGCCGCCGAAGATCCACCAACCCCACGGGCACGAGGGCCACAGGCCCCATTTGTGCTCGATCGGCGTGACGTAGAGGTACGGCTCCTCGCAGCTCCAGAGCTTCACGTCCGGCACCTCGCGCACCTTCAGGACGTTCCCCTTCTCGTCGCGCACGGTGAACGAGCCGCTTTTGAGGTCGTCCGAAAGCTTCGTCTCGACGATCAGGTCGAACGGCGCGGACTTGCTTTCGGAGACGAGGTAGACCTCGCGGAAGATGCCCGAGAGCCGCCAGAAGTCCTGGTCTTCGAGGTAGGTTCCGTCGCAGTGCTTGTAGACCTCGACCTCCAGCGTGTTCTCGCCGAACCACTTGAGGTAGGGCGTCAGGTCGAACTCGGACGGCAGGCGGCTGTCCTCGGCGTAGCCGACGGCCTTGCCGTTCACGCGCACGTAGAACGCGGACGAGACGCCGCCGAAGTGGATCGTCGTCTTGCGGAAGAGCCACCGCCACGGGCGCCTGAACGTCGTCTTGTAGAGCCCGACCGGGTTGCGGTAGGCGTACGCCGTCCAGTTCGTGTCCGCCGGCGCAGTCATGACGCGCGGCGCGTCCTGCGCGATCGGATACTGAATGTTCGTGTAGAGCGGCGGGTCGTAGTCGCCCTGCAGCTGCCAGCAGCCGGGCACGGTGATTTGCGCCGTCTTCTCCCAGTCGGCGGCTTCGGGCGAACGCTTCCAGCGGAAGTCCCACGTGCCGTCGAGCGGGAGGCTCCAGCGCGAGTCGCCTTTCGGGCGTTCCAGATTCTTGATGGCGAGTGCCATTTCCTCGCTCTCGCAGGGGATGGAGATCGCACGGGCTGGCAGACGGTCGATTTCATTGACAGCGGGATCCTCCCACGGTTCGGATGCCCACCCTGTGCCGTCTGCGCAAAGCAATGCGGCACCAAAGACAACCCTATGCAGCAACGTTCGTGTCATTTTCATATTCATCATCGTCTCTTTCATTTGACAATCTTCACCCAGTGAGGCGCCGAGACATCAACTCTTACGATTCCATCGTCGCCTCGTTCCGCGCGAACCTTGACAGATTCGCCCGTCGGGAGCGCCATCGAACCCTCCGCCCATGCAAGATCCGCCAAGCACGGCTTCACTTCAACGGTCTTGCATCCGATGTCCACGGGACGGATGCCCAACACCCGGTTGATGCACCAGGCGGCCGGCCCCGCGCTCCAGCCATGACAAAGCGAATGGCGGAAACCCTTGTAGCAGAAATCGCCACAATCGCCATGAATGTCCTTTTTGCCCTCAACCGGCAGCTCGTCGATCCGGAAACAGTTGTTCGTCCAAGAAAGATTGAAATCCTCCCAGAAGGTCGTTGCGCCGACATCGAGCATGGCGCCCCAGTAGTCACGCACCGTCTCCAGCGCCCGACGCCCCTGTCCCGCAAGGCTCATCGCCTCAAGCATATAGTAGCCGTAAAACGTCGAGACGCCGGCGTGACCGTCCTGTCCCAGCACAAGGTCATGCATCTCCTTCGGTTCGCGAAGTCCCGACAGCGCCAGCATCGCCGCGACGGATTTCGCGCCATGCGGTTCCGGCTTCGCCTGTCGCATCTTGCCGAGGAGGTCAGTCGCACGGATGACGAGATCCGCACGCCCAAGCGTTTCGGCGAGGAACTTCACGTCCTCTACCGCCAGCACGGCCGAGCCCTGTGCCCCGGCGAGTTCCGCCGCCGTCTGATGATGCGTTGGCCAATCAAGGAAAGCCCCGTACGCGCCCTCCTTCTTCCAGATGCCATTCGGAAGCATTGACGCGACATGTCCAAAGGTCTTCTCCAGATAATCGGACATCTCATCGACAAGCTTCCTGTCGCCCGTGTAACGGCACCACGCGGCAAGGTTTCGGATCCAGCAGAGCGTGTAGGTCGGGAAGCCGTTCATCCATTCGTCCGGCGGCGTGACCTTTGCCATCAGCGCAAGCGTCTCCGGAATGATGTCGTCCGCGCCGAAGACGGACAGGATTGCCATCGTCTCCGGGTGCATGTCACCCATCCAGACCAGCCGATCGCGCTTGATGCCGTCCCAGAGGTAATCCTGACAGCAGAGATGCACCGTGCGGACAGCGGTCTCGAATATCCTGTCAAGCCGCGCGTCCGAGCTGCGAAACGAGCCGACCGGCCGCATCTGACGTGTCAGCGAAATGGCTTCTACGGCTTCGAGCGCCACGCGCCCCGGCGTCACAAGGTCAAGCCGGACGAAGCGGAACCCCGTGTTGCCGATCTCGCGCGTTCCCATCGTCGGCAGATCAATGACGGAGTCACGTATCGCATGATCGTTGCAAGCCCCCTTCTCACCCAGCTCGCTCATCACCTCGCTCACCGACTCGCCAAAGCGCACGCGCATCTTCATCTTCTTTGAAGACAGCGACGAGACGGCCAGCCGAAGACCGCCATGCAACTCGCACCCGAAATCAAGGACAAGGCCGGCCGCAGCGTTGGCGTTCGTCAACACACAGCAAGCCGTCCACATCCGTTCGGGATTCCACCCGGCTTCGGGGACCTGCCCATGCTTGGGCTTCAGCAAGGTTTCCGCCTGCGAAACGACCGAGCCCGAAGTCCACACGACTCGTGTGGGGGACACTCGTTCGCGAACGAAAGCAGCGGCCTGCGTCCAGCCGCAGAGGCACGCCGCCAACACAGCGCCAAAAACGTTTTTCACATTCGTCGTCACGAGTTGTTCCTTTCGCTTGCTTCTGAAACGCTTATTTCACTCATCCGCAGACAGCGAGACCGAGAACGGCTGTCCGTCCTGCAATTCGTCCGTCACGAAATACGCGGCCATCAATCCGGCAATGGGCGTAAACGCCCGTTCCCCTCGTTCCGTCCGCTCCAGGCGCAATGGTCGCGACGAGCGCACCTTAATGACGCCTTCCTTGCGGCGGAGCGTCACCTCGGAGCCGGCGACCGACACCTCGTCTGAAACCGTCGCCATGATCGGCAGCACGTACCGCCAACGCCCTTTCGCCGTCGCGCAGATCGTCACGCGATCCGCCTTCAGCTCAAACCTCTGCTCGAATCGCGCGCCCTTGGCGACAGAGACGACGTGCGCCGGCGTGCCTGTCGCGCAGCCGGTCGCGCTCGCATCCTCCGAGGAAAAGGCATCCGCCCATTCGATGCGCGGCGTCAGGCAGCGCGTCACGCTGTCACGCCGCTGAACCTGCATGTTCTCATGCTCAAGCGTCGCGTATCTCGCCATCGTCCCGGCGCAGACAAGCCCCAGCCGGTCATGATACAGGAGCGTCAGGCTGCCGCCGCCGTTCATGGTTCCCTCCGGGTTGTGATGGACGTCATTGAACGAAAACGAGGCACGCCACGGCCCAACCGCCGCCAACGTCGTCCCGAAGGACGGGAATTCGCGAACGCCATACGGCCTCTCACGCGGCAAGGCCGCTGCGACGGCCTCGACCGGCGCCCCGGAGAGCAGAAGATCCACAAGCGACTTCGCATGGGTAAAGGACTGATGGACACACGCGCCCTCGTCGGCCTCGTCATAGAACAGCCCGCCCGTCAGCAGACCGCTCGCCTGCGACGTGCAACGTTCGAGCAAGCCGAGATGCCGGTCGATGGCACGCACCGAACCGGGGATCTTCCGCTCGGCCATCGCCGCCAGCATCGGGAGAGCCCCGTCGGACGTGCGGCTGCCATAATACGTCCACTTGCACAGGCGAGAGCCCATCGAATTGTCAATGGCGCCGTCCGGCAGCATGAACTCCAGGACGCCTCGCCCCAATGCGTCCAGCCTGTCGGCAAAGGCCGCATCGCCTGTCAGTTCCGCATAGTGGTAAAGGGACGGAATCGATTCCTCGGCGTTATAGCCGAGATCGACGGGACGGCAGCCGTGCGGCGAGACAAAATCCGGCGGATGCTTCTCGCCCGCCAGCATGCCGTCCGGCAGCATGTACTTCACGAGCTTTCCCGCCCGTTGCCTGGCCTTTTCCAGACAGGCCCTGTCTCCCGACACCTTCCACGCGAGCGCCAACGCCTCGCAGAGGGCCGCCGAATAGTTGATGTTGAAGTCTCCGTCGATGTCGAGAGACTTCGCCACGAAAGCCGTTTGCCGATCGAACCAGAGCCGCCAGTCGGCACGCACCCCGTCCGGCAGCTTCTCGCCGAAATGGAGGAGCGTCTTGCCGATGGCGATCTGCGAAAAGACGGAAATGCCCCACCAGGCGTTCTGGAAATCGTTGCGCAGCCGAGCGCCGTCCAAGTCGGTCAGGTTGTGCCGACTCCAGGCAACGGCCTCTTTCGCGGAATCAAGGTACTTCGCCTCACCTGTCCGCGTCCACAGGCAGACCATCGGATAGGCCATGTCGCAGACGCGCCCGTGCTGAAGCGCACAAGCCGGACACAGCAGACTGCCCCTGACCCTTGGGTCGTCAGGCGCCTTCACCTGATAGGCGACAAGCGCGTCACACCAGCGCGTCAGCAGACGCTCGGCACGGTCACGGCTCCACGAATCGACGTTCGAGGAGCAAGTAAACTCGGACGGATTCTCCGGGTACGGACGCACCACGGGAATGTTGGCGTCGTAGAAGGCAGGATCATCGGGCTCGAGACCGTGCCAAGCCCAGATTGCGACACCGGGATGCCCGTCGGGCGGACGCACGGTCGTCTCCTGCAGACGGCGGATGAGCCGCCTGTCCGCCACGACCTCGCGCGGGCTCTTGCCTTGGGCGAGCGCCATCGCCGCGAGGGCGCCCGCGCACTGCCCCGACAGAACCATCTGCGGATGCAGCCGCAGGGCTGACTGGACGAGACTCGACACGCCCACGTTCTTGCCCGCACCGAGAAGCCCTTCCGTCGTCTCCGGGATGAACGCCGAATAGGGAAAGAATGCCCGGTTCGACGCCGCAGACCAGTTGCGAACGCCCGCATGGCGCGGCACCCATGCAGACGACGTTCCTTCAGTTCCAATGAACTGACGGCGTGTCGGGTGAAAATCCAGATGGAACTGGAAGCCAAAGGCCGCATCTGCGGGACAAGCCGCCCACACGGGCTTCTCCCCTTCCTTCGCGGCAACCTCGTTCGCCGTCAGCGTCTTCACCGCCGCGAGGCGCAACCCCTCTCGCACATACGGTTTCGGCGGCAGTCGATCGACCGTGCCGAACTCATCCGAAAGCTCAAACTTCCGCATCCGCTCCACGGTCTTCGGATTGTCATTCTGCAGAAAGTAGAGATAGCCGAGACTGCGCCGCTTGGCGTCTTCGTAGACAACCTGTTTCGCCTCATGCGGCAGCTCGGCGAAGTTCAGCTCAGACGCCCCCTTCTGGACTTTCTCCAGTTTCTCCGCAATCTCCTTCGGCCATTGGCAGAGCGGATAGTCCATGACCGTCGCATTGAGCTGGATCTTGTCGCCCGTCACATCCTTCAGCCTGAAATGCCGCGAATCGACGAGACGCCGCTGCGTGTAGGGCACGGCCTTGACGTCCTTCGGATACGCCGTCGCGTAGATGCCGTCATCCCGCCAGATGTCGCTCGCCCAGTAGTTGGCGGCGTCATAGCCCTCCGGCTTTGCGATCGGCTTTGCGTCCGGCTTCTCGACAAGCGTCATCGTCCACGTAATCGGGTTCATCTCCTGACGCTCAACGTCGCCAATCACCTCCGGCGCATTCGCCTCGCCGAAACGCGATTTCGGGTCTACGCCCGAATAGCGCTTCACGCCGCCGAGGCGAATCACGTCGCCCCAGTCGCTCGCATCGATCGTGAGCGCCGCGCGAATCTCAAGACCACGGTCGAACTTCACGCCGGCGACGCGATTGCCGTCCTTTAGCGTCTCGACGGGACGGTAGACGCGGAAAACGCGCAGCGCAGGCCCCGCCTCGCGGATGAGCCGCTCGAAGATCTCCGCAGCGGGACGCGGCTCGATTGTCCGCGTCGCGCTCCAGCAGTTGCCGGGCCACGCCCGACCGTAGCGCGAAAGGTTGTAGTCCCCCATCGCCCGAATGATTTCGAGCGCCATCCCCGACCGAGGGAAGTCGAGGCTTTCGCCGTCGACCTCGACGCGCTCGTCCACGGGGCCGACCCCCTGCGCGGAATACTGTCCGCCCAGCATCGCGCAGTCGGAGACCAGCACGACATTCGACGCCCCGCTCCGCACGGCCTGAACCGCCGCCGCACACGCCGCCTCATTGTCCCCGACAACCAGCAGATCGGCCTGAATCGAGATGTCATTCGCATCAATCTCATAGTCCTGGCACCCTTCGAGCCGAATTCCCTTGGGAGAGCCGGAAATGCGGTTGCCGACGATGCGAATGTCCCGATGCGCTTCCTTGGGCAGCGGCTGCCGGTTGCCGGCGGATCCGCCGATCCACACGCCGACGTCCCGGTTGTCGCGGAACGTGTTGCCGCGAATCGTGAGGCGCGAGCTGCAGCCGGCCTCAAGCCACTGGTATTCGGGCGTCGAGACGACGGCCGGGCCAAAGCAGCCGGAGACGACATTCGACTCGATCAGTCCATCCGACGCCTTGATGAGCAATCCGCGCGCCCGGCAGGAGCCGAAGTCGCAATCCCGGATGACAAAGCCGTTGCCCAGCATCCGGTTCGAGGCGATGACGCTGCCGAACGGCAGGTCAATCTCCCGGTCGACGATCACCTCGTGCGCGGCCGTCACCGACTTCTCGATGCCGTTGCAGAAACCGTAGTTCGCGAGAAACCTCACCTCGTCCGGGCGAACGCCTCCGACTGGGCGGATCGAGACGACCGTCACGTCGGGCGGACAGCGGCCGTCATAGGTCATGACCTGCGCCGTGTCGCCGCGTTCCGCGAGGGGGCCGTTTGACAGCACGCGGAGCGTCCTCCCGGCGCTTTCGGAAACGATTCCGTAATAGCCGGAAATGTTCACGCAGTCGTCACAGTGATGGCGGAACGTGCAGCCTTCCAGCGTCGGGCCGACAAACGACCGCCGACTGTTAAAGGCATCGTGATTGCCGCTCCGAAGCCGCTTGAGGCCGCGCTTCACCGGATCGTCCTCGGGCGCGCGGCGGCGAACCGCACAGCTGCGGTAGACGTTTGACGCGGCGAACTGCTCACTGAACGCACAGCTGCCGTAGGGCGTCGAGTAGCAGACGATATTCTCGAACAGGCAGTTTGCGCTGTAAGAGGACGTGACCGTCTGGCGGCGAAAGGGCCGATGATGCTCGCGGATGCTCCAGACGCAGATGTCGCCTACGTCGCCGCGCCGATCAATGCCCCCGCTGACAAGATACGTGTCGACGCCGGTCTTTTCGATCCGCGTGTCCTTCTGAAACCGCATCGGGTTCTTGAGTTCGAGCGTCTCCCTGTCGTAGACCTGAACCGGCCAGACCTTCGCGACCGTGTCGAGTCCCACTTCGGGGCCTTCGGGAAGCGGATAGCCGGGAATGACCTTCACGTCCCAATTGCGGTCGGCATCGACCTTGACGATGACGCCCTGCGTGAAGGGGAGCGCATCATAGTCGATGACGAGATTGCGAAGCGTCACGTTCGTGCAGCCCTGCATCCCGATCATCTGGGTCTTCACCGTGCCGACGAATTCGGAACCGCCAAAGTCGATTTCCACGTCGCGAAGGCCCTTCAGGGGCAGATAGACCTCGCCCTTCGGCGTGAGCCGATAGCGCGCCTTCGGCACCCGAATGAGCCTGTCGCCCTCGGCGATCCGCTTCTGGATGAAGCCGATGACGTCGCTCTCCGGGGTGACCGAAAAGGCCGCAGACACGTGGAGTGCGGACGCAACGAGAAAAACGAGAGACCTTCTCATGCCCACTCACCAAAGGCCGTTCTGGACGATCCGAAAGCCGTGAAAGCCACTTGTCCCCGTTGGGGTCGTGTTCACGTCTGCCGTGCGGGAAACGCAGCTGCAGTTGGACGCGCCGCTTGCGTAAGCGCCACCCCGCACGACATGGTTATTGGCGTCCGGCGCAACGGCGGGCCCGACGGGGTCGTACCCATCGCCCGGATCCGCGGCCGACGAATTCCAGACAAGCGTATGCTCCCAGGCGTTTCCGATCATGTCAAAAAGACCCCAGGCGTTGGGCGCGCGCGTGCCAACGGCTTGGCATTGGGTGACCGTGCCGTCCTTGTAGACGGCACACTCGGCCAGCGTCTTGTCCGACCGATAACCGGCGTTGTCCGTCGTCCCCGCGCGGCAGGCATACTCCCACTGGGCCTCCGTCGGCAGATCGAACCCATTCTCGCCAACCTGCGTCGCCAGACGGCCGAAGAAACTCTCCGCCGCGACCGTGTGGCCGTCGGCCGGCCACACGCACGCCTCGCCGCGCAGCCCGTCTTGCGACACGTTGCGCTGCGGCTGGCAGTCGCCGACCGTGACGGTTGGCTTCGCAAAGCGCGTGTACTGTGCGCCCGTCGTCTCGAAGACGCCCATCCAGAAACCCTTCGTCAGCGTCACGGGCGCCGCAGTCGCACCGAAGCCGAACGAGCCGGGACGGATGCGGCGCATCACGAGGAACCGCTTCTGGTAATCGCTGTCCGTCGCCGCCGGCGCCGTCCAGATGACGGAGTTGACGCCCGGAACCGGATTCACCTCATACGCACCCCAGGACGAAGCCGTGTCCTTCAGCTCCGCCTCGGTGATGTAGCGAACCTGACCCGCCTCACCGCGCGTCTTGGCGAGGTCAATGACCTTGTAGAGAACCCGGCCGCCGATCTCCGCACACGTCACGTCCAGCCGGAAGCGCTCCGTTTTGCCGAGGCTCCGCAGGGCGGGCGCATACGTGGGGTCAATCGTCACGGTCTTGAGGCCATTCTGGTCCGCGAACCTGTCCCCGACGATGGCCGCATCGGGAATGACGCCAAGCGACGTCTCGCCGTCATGGGCGGCGAACGTGAACTTCACGTCGGACATGCCAATGCCGTCCAGCATGAAGTCAACCCTGATCGTGTTGCGCCACGGCCACTGCTGGCGGACGAGCACGTCCGAGACGGTCGGTGCGGCGAACAGCGCCGGCGACAAAAGGCCAAAGGCGGTCGCGAGAATCGATTTTCTGTAAAGTGTTGACATGGACTTGTTCCTTTCTTACTTACCAACAACCATTTTGCACAAGACGAAACCCGTAGAGCTTTCCGCCCTGATTCGGAATCGTGCTGTCGTCGGCCGCACGAGACACGCAAGTCGCGTTGCCTGCACCGCTCCGGTAGCAGCCGCCGCGAGCCAGTCGGCGCGTCTCGGTGCCTGAAGCGGCCCCCCACGGATCAATCCCGCCCAATGCCGCACCATTCCAGTCAAGCACCCGTTCCCAAACATTGCCAATCATGTCATACAGCCCCCAAGCGTTCGGCGCCTTCGTGCCGACAGCCGCAATCGCGTCTTGTCCATAGACGGCGCACTCGGCCAACGTCTTGTCCGTGCGGTAGAGGGCGTTGTCCGTCGTCCCCGCGCGGCAGGCATGCTCCCACTGGGCCTCCGTCGGCAAGTCAAAGCCGTCTTCGCCCGCCTTCTGGCAGAGGAGGCCGCAGACGCTCGCGGGTTCGAGCGCGTGGCCCTTCTCCGGCCAGACGGAGGACGTGCCGCGCATGCCGTTCCACGTCAGCGTCACCGTCTCGGACGAACCGGCGTTCGATCCCGACGTGGCCGGAACGGCCGACGCACCAGCAGAGACGCCCGTCAGTTTCGCGTACTGCCCCCAAGTCAGGGGGAAGACGCTCATCCAGAACCCTTTCGTGACCGTCGTCGCTCTGCTGGACGATCCCATGCCGAACGTGCCGGCCGGAATGCGGCGAAACACAAGGCGCGCCTGCACGTAACGCCAGTTCGTCTCGGTGACGTTCGTGACGCCCGTCCAGACGAACGACTCAACGCCCGGCACCGGATTCTCCTCGTAGCCGGTGCCGAGTTTGCCGGGGATGCCGGGGTGGGCGGCGGCCTTGATGTCTTCCTTCGTCAGGTAGATGACGCGGTTCGCGTCGCCAGGGTCGTTTTCGAGATTGATGACCTTGTAGAGAACGGGCGAGGTTGCGGAAACCTCGACGCCCACGCGGAAATCCCTGAGTCCGCGACGGGCCGAAGCCAGCGGGTGCAGGTCAGCCGTGTCAATCTCCACTTCACAGGGCCCATTGGCATCGGCATAGACGTCGCCATGGACTTTCGAGGCATCGATGTCGCACAGCTTGGTCACTCCGTCATAGGCCGAGAACGCGAACTTGGCATATGCCTCGGACGTCACGCCGGAAACATTAAACGTCACCTTGACCCGATCAGCCCAAGGCTGGCGCGAAACGACAGCCACGTCCGAAACCGCCAGTTCCGCAGAAGCGGCGACGGCCATGAGAATGGATGAGGAGAGAACGATGCTTTTCATATTCGATGTTCCTTTCTCTTTATCTGAAAATCAACTATCTGAAAATCAACGCCAGTCCGGGGCCGTCACGCAGCAGCGTAACCGTGTCCGCCGCGTCCCCTTCCGCAGGGCTTCGAGCGACCGTCACGGCAACCCCCTTGGCCTCCTTCGGCAACTGCCGATACCAAGAGCCCGTTTCGCCGATTGCCTCGCCGTTGCGGGTGACCGTATCACCGGACGACAGGACGGGAATGACCGGCGTCTTTTCTGTAAACTTCCCCCACGCAGACGAACCCACAGCCGCCGAGGAGAAATTTCCCTCTGCGCCGTTCAGCCCTCTCACGGCATACACGACCGCACGGTCAGTCCGGCGAGCAATCCCCCGTTCGTCCTGATACTCGACCGTCAATGTCACCTGCGCCTCGTCACGGCTCGATGTCGGCGCGACAACTGTCAACGTGGCGACAGACGGATCCGTGATCTCGGCCACGGTCGTCTTGCCGTTCCGTTCAGCCGTGACGACGGCCTTGACGGCCGCCGTCGGCCAGTCGAGCGGCAATGCGTCCGCACCCCGGCCAACGGACTCGAACAGCGGCGAAACGCCGTCACCGAGTTCCGTTCGGACGCCAAACGGCGACATCACAGGTTCGGCCATCGCGCAGCTGACGCTCATCGCCACACACGCAAGTCCAAGTCTTCCGTAAGGCCATTGGCCTTGTCGATGCAATTTTCTCCCTGCCAGACCGCACGTGCGCATTTCCCGCAGTCGGTTTTCGCTGAATGCTTTTCTTCTTGTCATGGATTTGTTCCTTTCTTGTCTGTTGATGTGCACTTCGTTATGCAAAGGTTTCCCTTGCTGAAAATGAACAGACCCAGCGGGCGCAACTCGTCATTGCCCTTCCCGATTCGGGACAGAAGAAGACCTGTGCGACGTCTCTGAACATCGCATCAATGCCCCCTAAAACGGACGCCAGAAGATTCAGCGCAAAACGCGGGGGGGGGGGGGGGGGGGGACCCCCCCCCCCCCCCCCCCCCCCCCCCCCCCCCCACCGAGAAGGATTGCAGTCGCGTCGCGCACAAGCGCACGAACGGAGGCGAGAGCGACAAACATCGCACCCACCAGCCGTTCCATGCGTCCGTTTCTTGCAGTTCCTGTCATGTTCAGATTCCCGCTTGCCCAAAGGCTCTTCTGCATAAGTGCGGGTATTATAGCATATTCGCCGCCCGTAGAGTGCAAATATCACGCAAAAATCTTCGCCTGTTTTGCGCAGTATCCGCGAAAGAAAACTGTCTCGAATCACACACAGAACTCCGTGCTGCGAAATTTTGCTATAATACGCGGCATGAAGGGAAAGCGGATAAAGGGCTCTTGGGGGGAATAGGCATGAAACTCAAAATGACAAAGGAAATGGAAGCCAGTATGCGCGAGACGGAATCACGCCTCGATGCCGCGATGGCCGATCCTACTTTTCGAGCCGAACATGATGCAATCCTGTCTCGCTATGCTGCGCAGGAACTCGTCGAAAACCTGATGACAAGAGCATCGTTCGCCCGCAAGGCCGCAAGCCTTCCGACACATCGCCGCGTGTTGGTCAGCGTCTCGTTCGGCGCCGGTTCCCGTCCTACGTTCAACGTTCCATCAAAACGAGAACTCGCTTTCGCGTAGGAAACTGTGCCGGCCTATCACGCCCCGCCCACGGCCTCGGCGCGGACGGCGCGCAGGGACTTGCCGTAGCGCGCCTTGAACGCGGCGCGGAGCGCGGCGGACGACTTCCAGCCGCACAGCTGGGCGATGGGCGTGATCTGCTGGCGCGGATTGCGCAGCAGGTTCGCGGCCTGCTCCAGCCGCACGTCCAGAATCTCGTCGTGGATCGAATGGCCCGTCTCGCGGCGGAAGACGACCTCCGCCATGCGCCGCCGCAGCCCCATGACCGCCGCGACCATCGGCACCGTCGCGCCCTCGCACGCCGTGCGCCGGATGTAGGCGACGGCCTTCGAGACGCGCCGGTCGCTCTGCCGGAACCGCCGTGTCGACAGCCGCCGCGTCACGGACGTCACGCCGAACACGAGGCGGACGTCGTTCGTCTTCGGATTGCGGATCCGCTCGTCGAGCAGCTGTGCGCACAAGTAGCCGCCGCGCTCGAAGTCGAGGCCGATCGACGTCAGCGGCGGCGACGTCCGCTCGCAGATGATCGGATCGTCGTCGACGCCGATTACCGCCAGCTCGTCCGGGACGGAAATGCCCAAGACCGCCGCCTGCTGCAGCACCTCCTCGGCCACCGGGTCGTGCACGGCGAAGAGCCCGCACGGCTTCGGCAGCGCCCGAAGCCACGCGCCGAGCGCCTTTCGCCGCCGCGCCGCCGAGACGGTCGGCGGACAGGCGAAGACGGCGCAGTCCTTGCCGTGCAGACGGACGGTCGCCTCGAATGACTGACGCCGGATCTCGCTCCAGAAGCGCGGCTCGCGCCAACCCACGAAGGCGTAATGCGGCCGGTCGAGCAGCAGAAGCTCCTTCGCGGCGACTTCGCCGACCTGCGCGTTGTTCGCGTTGACGTAGAGCGCACGCCCCTTCTCGCCGTGCGGATCCTCGTCCAGGTACACGAGCGGAATCTTCCCGACCGTCTGGCGCGAGAGCTCCGGCACGCCGCCCGCGCACTCCGCGATGATGCCGAGCGGCTTCCAGAGGCCGATGATCGCCGCGACGTCGAGCCGCGCGTCGTTGCGCTCGATGACCTGCACGTCCCAGCCGCGCCGTTCGGCATAGCGCCGCGCCCCGGCGATGCGGTTCGCGCAGATGTACTTGTTCGAGTAGACGAAGAAGAGGATGACGTTGCTCATGGCTTGCTCCGGCTGAAAGTGACAAAAGCCGCGAGCGGCATCAGCAGCGCGACCAGCGCCAGCACCGCGACCTCCGGCGCGCGTCCGCCGAACGTCCGCGCCCACGCCCCCAGCGGCGAGGCGACCGCGCCCGCCGAGACGGCCATGACCAGAAGCGACGCGACGGCCGGCATCTCCTGCGGATGCCGCAGCGCCACCGCGCCGAAGACCTGTCCGTAGACGTTCGCGAATCCGGCCGCGAACAGGGCCACGCCGAAGAGGAACGGGACGAACCCGCCGACGACGGCCATTTCGGCGGCGCCGACGAGCGCGACGAGCAGGACCGGCGCAAACGTCCGGTGCGCCGGCCGCCGTGCGAAGAGCCACGAGCCCAGCAGCGTGACCGGCAGCTTGACGCCGAACAGGACGGCATACGCAACGGCCGCCGTCGCGTCGCCCCGCCCGAACCGCCGCGCGACCAGTTCCGGCACCGACAGGTTGAACAGGACGTCCGCGACGATCGCCACGGCGAACGCCACCGCCGCCGCAACGGCAACCGGGTCGCGCACGACACGTCCCAGCGCACGTTCCGCCGACTGCCGACCTCCGGCGACGGGCTGCGGCGGACGCGCCGTCCGCGTCATCCGGCAGACGCCCAGACCCGCCAGCGCGGCAAACGGCAGAAGCGCCAGCGGCCAACAGCCGACGCCCGCAGCCGCCGCCACGACGAACGGAAACGCGACGGCCATCAGCGTCTTCACGAACAGGCCACCCGTCAAGAGGCCCGCCACGCGGCGGACGGGCACCTGTTCCGCCACCCAGACCGGCGCGGCGACCTGCAGGACGACATTCGCCAACCCCGCCAGCGCAAACCCGCAGCAGGCAACGCCCGTGAACAGCACCCCCGTCGCCAACGCCACGCAGGCGACAACCGCCAGCAGAAGCGACGCGCGCACGAGACGCGCCGCACCAAACCGCACGCAAAGCGCGCCGACCGGCACGGGCAACACCGCAAACCACAGGAAGAACAGGGACGACGAAACACCACCCAGCCCCAGCTTCGCCGACAGGGCACCCAAGGCGTCCGGCAACGCCATCACGGCATACGCCAGCCCGATGGCGAGCACCGTGTCCCTGATCTGTCCATTCCTTAGCATGAATGGGATTATAGCAAAAAACCGTGGACGCTTCTTCACGGTGCCGCCAGACGAACACACGGGACGTAGGCGGGCGACGCGCAGTCGGGACGGGCGCGCGGACAACGCGGATGGAACGCGCAACCCGTCGGCCACGCCCACGGCGGGGGGACTGTCCCCGGAATGTCGGCGAGCGGCGCGTCCTTCGGCGCGTCGAGGCGCGGCACGGCCGCCAAAAGCCCCTGCGTGTAGGGATGGCGCGGATGCGCCAGAACCGTGGGGACAGGCCCCCGTTCGACGATCTCGCCCGCATACATCACGTGCACGAACGACGCATAGCGCGCGACGAGTCCCAAGTTGTGCGTAATCAGGAGAACGGACATCTTCCGTTCGTCCGCGACGCGCGCGATCAGGTCGAGGACGTCGCGCTGCGTTGTCACGTCGAGGGCCGTCGTCGGCTCGTCCGCAATCAGCAGATCCGGCTCCTGCGCCAAGGCCATCGCAATCATCACGCGCTGCTGCTGCCCGCCCGACAGCTCGCAGGGATACTTGCGCGCCGTTCCGGGCGGCAAGCCGACGGCGGCAAGGAGGCCTTCGATTCCGTCGCCTGTGCGGCCCTTCGGCCGGGCTTCCTCGATCTGGCGACCGATCCGCATCACCGGGTCGAGGCTCTGCATCGGGTTCTGGAAGACGTAAGCGAGGCGAGCCGAGCCGACGATGCGTCCCGAAATCTCCGCGCGGTCGACGAGCCCGCCCAAGGCGAGGGCCGTCAGCGACTTGCCGCAGCCCGACTCGCCGACGAGGGCGACGCGCGCGTTTGCGGGAACCTCGAACGAAACGCCGCGCACGGGGACGGAGAGCCGCCCGCCCAGCCGAAAGGCGATGCGCAGGTTCTCGACGGCAAGTCGCGTCTTCTGTTGCGTGTTCGTGTCCATTCGTCGTCACCCGTCCGCGTGAGCGCCTTGGAAAGCGGCCGCGATTGCGCGGATCTCCGCGAGCGTCCGCACCGAATTGAGCCGTGCGCGCAGCGCCGCAGCGCCGGGACGCCCTGCGAAGTAGCGGAACAGGTGCGTGTGCATCTTCACGGACGCAAAGCCGTCGGCCGACGGAATGTGGTCGTCGGGGAAGCGCGCCGCCAGCTGTTCGCGAAAGGCGAGAAGATACGCGAGATGGTCTTGAAACGCCCGAAATCTCACGTCCATTAAAGACGCGCCGGCCTCTTGTCCTCCAAGCCCCTCCTGTCCGTTCTCCGCCTCTTTCAGCGTGCGGAAAATCGCGGGGTTCGCGAGCGCGGCGCGCCCGATCATGAGCGCCGCGACGCCTGTCGCCGCCAGTGCCGCCGCCGTCGGCGCGTCCGTCACGGATCCGTTGCCCGTCACGGGGATGTGCGCGCGGCGCACGACCTCCGCAAGCGTGTCGAGGTGCACCAACCCGCCGTGCAGCTGCGACGTGTAGCGCGCGTGAAGAATGAAGCCGCGCGCCCCCGCCTGCTCCGCCGCGTCCAGCAACTCAAAGACGGTCGTCCGCTGCGGGTTCGGGCCGAGGCGCGTCTTGAGCGTGACGGGCAACGACGTGTTCTCGCACATCGCCGTCAGGAGGCGGTAGACGCGCGCCGGGTCTTCAACAAGTTTCGCGCCCGCCCCGCCGTGCGTGACCTTCGCCATTGGACAGCCCGCGTTCAGGTTGAGTTCGACAAACCGATCCTTCACCGCCTCAATCGCGCGCGCGGCGTGGGCGAGATCCGACTCGTTCGCGCCGAAGACCTGACAGGCGACGGGGCCCTCGCCCGGCATCGTCTCCATCAGGTGCCGCGTCGGGGACGAGCCGTGCGCGAGGCCGGCGGCGGACACCATCTCGGTGTACGTGAGATCCGCCCCGCCCTCGCAGCAGAGCCGCCGAAACGGCGCGTCCGTGAAGCCCGCCAGCGGTGCCAAGACATATCGCATCGTCCCGTTCCCCTCCGGCGCTTACCGCGCGTCCGCGAAAACCCGGTCAGCGAAATCGAGCGTCCATGCCCAGTCCTGCGCCGAGATGCCGTGCCGCTCCGTGCGGCGGACGTAGCCGAGGCGCGCGCCAACCGCCGACGTGTCATAGGGCTTCGGCCACGCGACCTTCGGCAGACCCGCGCCCGCCCCGCACAGCAGCTCCCAGACGGGGCTCGCCGCCTGCACCGACAGGAACTCACCCTCGGTGTCGAACCACGGTTCGCAAAAACCCTCGACCAACAGCGCGCGCGGCGCGACGCAGGCGACGAGGAGGTGCTGGTCGAACGTCAACGTCTTGTGCGGCTCCTTCGCGTACTTCGCGTAGGCCGTGCAGTACCAGTGGGTGAAGGAGCGGTTCGCCGTCGAGACGTTCTCGCCGAAGTCGCGCTTCGCGAGCGGCACGCCGCCGCCGCCCGTCTGGTTCGGCACGCACACCGCAAACCGCTCGTCGCGCGCCGCCGCGAGGAGCGCGGCCTTGCCGAGGCGCGAACAGCCCGTCACGATGGCCTTTTTGGCGTCGATTTCGGGAATCCGTTCGGCGAGGTCAAGGCCGCGCGACAGCGCCCAACTCCACGCGCCAATGGCTGTCACGTTGTCCGTCCGCGCCGGGTCGCGCGGCCCCCACAGCGCAAAGACGCCGGTGTAGGCGAACGGGTTCTGGCGGAACTTCGCCTCCGGCTCCGCGCGGTCGGGATCGGGCGAGACCTCGCAGTAGCACGCGCTCATCACCGCGTAGCCGCGCGCGAGAATCGTGCCAATCGGGAAGACGGTCGCAGAATCCGGATCCTGCTGCTGACCGCGCGTCGTCTCGCGCACGCGGTGGTCGGCGACAAACGCGCCGTTGCGGCTCCACGCCGTCATGAGCGGAATGTCCGCGTCCGGCACGAGCTCGTGGTTGCCGCGATAGTTGAGGAACGAGACGACCGGCACGGGCTTCTTCGCGTAGCGGGGCAGCCAGACGATCCAGTTGAGGCAGGGCCCCGACTTGTCGGCCTTGAACCACATGCGATACTGACGGCGGATCGCGAAGCCCGCAACCGCGCCGACCTTCTCGTCGACAAGCTCCGTGACGACGGCCTCCGGCGCGGGCGGCTCGGCGCCGTACATTTCCTTTGCGAAGAGTCCGAGGATCTCCCGGCGGCGTTCCGGCCAGTTCGCCTGCGTGACCCTGCGCCCGTCGATGAACGCCAGCGGATCCTCCAGCGTGTACGGCGGGATTTTCGCCGCGTCGTAGTTGGGGTGGTGGACGTAGACCGCGCGATCCTGCGCCCACACCGTCTCGCCCTCCTTCGGCTCCGCCGCAAACACGGACGACGCCACGCACGCCAACGCCAAGCCTACGGCACTCCTGCTGCTCATCGTGAATTCCCTTTCTCGACTTTCTTGTTCAATGACGGATAGTATAGCAGATTTTTTTCGCGCGCGCGTGCAAACGCCACGTGTTCCGCACCTTTGTAAAGCCCCGCAGAGCAAATTACACAAAATGTAATGCCCGCCCCCGTCCACGCGCCGCCGCTTCCATGGCATGACCTTTGCAAACACACCCCCGAAGGAGACTATCATGGAAAAGAATCTTCGGCAACCCGGAATGTATGACCGCCACTTCGAACACGACGCCTGCGGCGTCGGGCTCGTCGCGAGCCTGGACAACGTCGCCTCGCACGACATCGTGACGCACGGGCTCACCGTGCTGAAGCGCCTCATGCACCGCGGCGCGACCGGCAATGACCCCGAGACCGGCGACGGCGCGGGCCTGCTCGTGCAGATTCCCGACGCCTTCTTCCGACAGCGGGTGCCGAACCTGCCGCCCAAGGGCGAATACGGCCTCGCGATGGTCTTCGGCGCCGTCGGCGAGGAAGCGCTGTTCGAGCGCGTTGTGCGGGACAACGGGGCCACCGTGCTCGCGTGGCGTGACGTGCCGGTCGTGCCCGAGGCCGTCGGCCCCATCGCGCGCCGCGTCCTGCCGAAGATCCGCCAGCTGTTCGTCTCGTTCGCGGGCCATGCGGGCGCGCCGGACGGCAACGCGCGGGAGCGTCGCCTCTACGTCATCCGCCGCGCGATCGAGCAGCAGCTGAAGAGCGGCTACATCTGCTCGTTCTCGACCCGCACGGTCGTCTACAAGGGCCTTCTCCTCGCGCCGCAGGTCGAGCGGTTCTACCCCGACCTCGCCGACCCCGCGTTCGTCTCGGCCCTCGCGCTCGTCCACCAGCGCTACTCGACGAACACCTTCCCGACGTGGGAGCTCGCCCACCCCTTCCGCATGCTCGCGCACAACGGCGAAATCAACACCCTCAAGGGCAACCTCAACGCGCTCAAGGCCCGCGAGAAGGATCTCGCCTCGCCGCTCTTCGGCGACGACCTGAAGAAGATCCTGCCGCTCGTCCGGGACGGGCAGTCCGACTCGGCCTCGCTCGACAACATGTTCGAGCTGCTCGTCGCGGCAGGACGCGACCCGGCGCACGCGATGCTCATGCTGATGCCGCAGGCCTGGGGCACGAAATACTACATGGGCCACGACGTGCGCGGCTTCTACGAGTACCACTCGGCGCTGATGGAGCCGTGGGACGGCCCGGCCGCCGTCGCCTTCACGGACGGCATCACCGCCGGCGCCGCGCTCGACCGCAACGGCCTCCGCCCCGCGCGCTGGACGCTCACGAGGGACAACCTCTTCGTCCTCGCCTCCGAAACCGGCGTCCTCGACATCGATCCCGCCGCCGTCGTCCGCCACGGCCGCGTCAAGCCCGGCGCGATGATCTACCTCGACCTGCCCAACCACCGGCTGCTGGAGGACGCCGAGATCAAGACGCGCTACGCCCGCCGCCGCCCCTACCGCCGCTGGGTCGAGGAGAACCGCATCGCCATCCAGGGCCTCTTCACCGAGATCGTGCCGTCGCTGGTCCCGAGCGACCTCGCGGCCCAGCAGCGGCTCTTCGGCTACACGTCCGAAGACCTCGAACTCATCCTGGAGCCGATGGCCCGCGACGGCAAGGAGCCCGTCGGCTCGATGGGCAACGACGCCGCGCTCGCCTGCCGCTCGCACGCGCGCCGGTCGCTCTTCGACTTCTTCCACCAGCTCTTCGCGCAGGTCACGAACCCGCCGATCGACCCGATCCGCGAAGAGCTCGTCATGTCGCTCATGACGTACATCGGCAATCGCGGCAACATCCTCGAAGAGACGCCCGAGCACGCGCGCCTCATCAAGCTGCGCCGCCCCGTGCTGACGGACGACGAGCTCGCGCGGCTCTCGAAGGTCGGCGACCGGGGCTACCCCGAGGCGACGCTCTCGACCTTCTTCTCCGGCTCGCTCGAAGTCGCGCTCGGCGACCTCGCGAAGCGCGCCGTCGAAGTCGTCGGCTCAGGCGCGAAGATCGTCGTGCTGTCGGATCGCGCGGAGGCGGTCGACGGCACGACCACCGCAAAACGGCCCCTCCCGATCCTGCTCGCCCTGGCCGCCGTCAACCGCGCGCTCGTCGAGGCCGGGCTCAGAAGCTCCATCGGGCTCATCGTGCAGTCCGGCGAGGTGCGCGAAGTCCACCACTTCGCCGTCCTCCTCGGCTACGGCGCGACGGCGATCAACCCCTACCTCGCGCTGGAGACCGTCTCGGCCCTCTTCCCCGCCGATTCCGTCAAGGCCGCCGCGAACTACGTGAAGGCCGTGGACAAGGGGCTGCTGAAGATCATGTCGAAGATGGGCATCTCGACCCTGCGCAGCTACCGCGCGGCCCAGATCTTCGAGGCCGTCGGCCTCGCGCCCGAAGTCGTCGACCGCTACTTCACCGGCACGCCCTCGCGCGTCGGCGGCCTCGGCTTCAAGGAAATCGAAGAACTTGTCGCGCCCAAGGAAACCAAGGGTTCTGCGGCGACCGCGCCGTCGGCCGCCTCCCTCCTCGCGCTCGGCGGCCAATACCGCTACCGCAAGGGAACCGAAGACCACACCTGGACGCCGCAGACGCTGGCCGCGTTCCGGCAGGCCGTGCGCGACAACGACGCCGCGAAGTTCAAGGAATACTCGACGGCCATCGACGCCGTCGAGCAGAAGAGCTGCACCCTGCGCGGCCTGTTCCAGTTCAGGCCGACCGTCGCCCCCATTCCCCTCGCCGAGGTCGAGCCCGTCGAGGCGATCCTGCACCACTTCGTCGGCGGCGCGATGTCGCTCGGCTCGCTCTCGCCCGAAGCCCATGAGGCCATCGCGCGCGCGTTCAACTCGATCGGCTCGATGTCCAACTCCGGCGAGGGCGGCCTCAACGCCGAGCGCTTCGACACGGACGCCGACTGCGGCATCAAGCAGGTCGCGTCGGGACGCTTCGGCGTGACGCTCGACTACCTCCGCCACGCGAAGGACCTGCAGATCAAGCTCGCGCAGGGCGCGAAGCCCGGCGAGGGCGGACAGCTCCCTGCCCACAAGGTGAACGCCTTCGTCGCGAAGCTCCGCCACGCGCAGCCCGGCACGACCCTCATCTCGCCGCCGCCGCACCATGACATCTACTCCATCGAAGACCTCGCCCAGCTCATCTACGACCTGCGCTGCGCGAACCCGAAGGCGCGCATCTCGGTGAAGCTCGTCTCGGAGGCCGGCGTCGGCACGATCGCCGCCGGCGTCGCGAAGGCCCATGCGGACGTCGTCCTCATCTCCGGCTTCGACGGCGGCACGGGCGCCGCGCCGCTCACCTCGATGAAGCACGCGGGCCTGCCGTGGGAACTCGGCCTCGCCGAAGCCCAGCAGACGCTCGTCAAGAACGGGCTGCGCGGACGCGTCAAGGTGCAGGTCGACGGACAGCTCAAGACGGGCCGCGACATCGTGATCGCCGCCCTGCTCGGCGCGGAGGAGTTCGGCTTCGGCACGACGCTGCTCGTCGCCCTCGGCTGTGTGCAGGACCGCCGCTGCCACTGCGACACCTGCCCCGTCGGCATCGCAACGCAGTGCGCCGAGAAGCGCAAGCTCTTCGCGGGCAAGCCGGAGCACATCGTGAACTTCCTGCGCTTCCTCGCCGAGGAGACGCGCGAGCACCTCGCCGCGCTCGGCCTCCGCTCGCTCGACGAGGCCGTCGGCCGCACCGACCTGCTCTGCGGGCCTTGCCTTGCAACGGCCGGCAATCGTGCGGACACGACAACGCGCGTCCCTCCCTTCGACTTCGCGCGGCTCTTCCACCGCGAGACCGGCGACGCGCCACGCTTCACGCCCGGCGCGAACCCCTACGTCTTCGACTCCTACGACCGCCACGAGCTGATTCCCGCCGTGCTCGGCGAGGCAGGTTCGGTCGCGCCCGCCGCCGCCCAGGGCCCTGCGTCCAAGGAGGGTTTTGCCGGGCGCGCGCCGTCGCGCCCGATCACCCTTGCGCGCGCGATTCACAACACCGACCGTACGGTCGGCACCGAACTGTCGAGCGAAGTCGCCGCGCGCTTCGGCGCCCTCGCCGACGATTCGGTTTCCGTCGCCTTCACCGGCATCGCCGGGCAGTCGTTCGGCGCGTTCCTCGCGCCCGGCCTCACCTTCACCCTTGAAGGCGAAGCCAACGACTTCGTCGGAAAGGGCCTCTCCGGCGGCATCATCGCCATTAAGCCGCCCGTCCACGACGGCTTCGCCCCCGAAGAGAACGTCATCGCGGGCAACGTCATCGCCTACGGCGCGACCGAGGGCAAGATCTTCCTGAACGGACAGGCCGGCGAACGCTTCGGCATCCGCAATTCGGGCGCGACGCTCGTCGCGGAAGGCGTCGGCGACCACGGCTGCGAGTACATGACGGGCGGCAAGGTCGTCGTCCTCGGCCCGACCGGCGTCAACTTCGGCGCGGGCATGACGGGCGGCGTCGCCTACGTCCTCGACGCGGCCGGCGACTTCGACCTGCGCTGCAACCTCGCCTCGATCGACCTCACGACCGTCGAGGCCGAATCGGACGACGAAAAGGAACTGCTCGCGCTCCTGAACGAGCACGTCCGGCGCACGGGCTCGCCCCTCGCCCAGCGGCTGCTCGACAACTGGCGCGCCTACCGCCCGACGTTCGTCAAGGTCGTCCCGACGCGGGAATCCTGACGGGCGTTTAGTTCCGGCAGTTGCGCGAGCACTTCTCGCGCAGCCGCTGGAAGACGGCGTAGAGCGCCGGCACGAAGACGATGCCGACGAACGTCGCGAGCAGCATGCCCGACATCGTGCAGATGCCGATCGCCTTCATCGCGCCCGCGCCGGCGCCCGACGCGAACGCGAGCGGCAGCACGCCGATGATGAAGCTCCACGCCGTCATCTGCACCGCGCGGAAGCGCAGGTTCGCGCCGTTGTAGGCCGACGTCAGGATCGAGAGCCCGCGCGCGCGCTCCTGCTTCGAGAACTCGACCATCAGGATCGCGTTCTTCGCCGCAAGCCCGATCAGCATGACGCAGCCGAGCTGCGCGTAGACCGAGAGGTCCGTCTTCGTCACCCAGAGGCCGACGAACGCCCCGACAATCGCGAACAGCACCGACAGCATCACCGAGATCGGGATCGTCCAGCTCTCGTACTGCGCGACGAGGAAGAGGTACGCGAAGACGAGCGCGAACGCCATCAGGATCGCGAGGCGCCCCTCGTTCTCCTTCTCCTGCGACTGGACGGGCCCCCACTCGATATCGAAGCCCTTCGGCTTCGGCGTCCGCTCGATGAGGCGCATGATGTCCGACGAGGAGACGCCCGGCGCGGGCGTGACGTCGCACCACGCCGCGAGCATCTTGTTGTAGCTCATCGTCTCGCGCGTGCCGCCGACGTACTCGACCGTGCCGAGCGACGCGAGCGGCACCGTCGCCCCGCCGTCCGTCGAGATGCGCACCGCCTCGATGTCGGCGATGCCGACGCGGAAGTCCGGGTCGTTCTGCAGCTTGACCTGGTAGACGCCGCCCTTGATGTTGAAGTCGTTGACGTAGTACGAGGCGAGCTGGTTCTGGAGCGTCGCGAAGACCTTCTTCGGCGTGAGGCCGAGGATGTCGACCTTTTGGCGGTCAAGCTTGAGCTCCAGCTGCGGCGTCGAGCAGGTGAAGCCGTGCTTCGCCGCCGTGACGAGCGCGTTCGTCGAGAGCGTCAGGACGAAGTCGTCCGCCGCCGCGAGCAGTTCCTCCGGCTCGCAGCCTTCGATCGAGCAGAAGTTGAAGCCGACGCCGGAACTGCCGCCGAGGCCCTTGATCGCCGCCGGCTGCGTGAGGCTGTAATCGACCTGCGGGAAATCCTTCAGCACCTCCCGGATGCGTTCCATCACGGTGTCGATCGACTTCTCCGCCGTCTTGCGCCCGTCCCAGTGCTCCAGGCGCGTGAAGACCTGGAAGAGGTTCTCGCCCGAGCCCCACAGGCTGTTCGAGCCGCAGCGCTGCGTGCAGGAGACGACGCCGGGAATCGCGCGGATGCGCTCGTAGATCGCGTCCGACACGGCAATCGTGCGCTCCATCGACTGGCCTTCGCTGAGGCGCCCGTTGAACATGATGTAGCCGCGATCCTCCTTCGGCAGGAAGGCCGTCGGAACCTTGCCGGAGACGAACCAGAGCGCGGCGGCAAACGCCGCGAAGAGGAGAAGCGTGACGACCGCGTGGCGGATGAAGAACAGGACGAAGCGGAGGTAGCCGCGCCGGAACTTGTTGAGCGTCCAGTTGAACGGCGCGAAGACCCGCGCCGGCGTCTCGCGCGGCGGCTTCAGCAGGTAGGCGCAGAGGACGGGCGAGAGGACGAGCGCGACGACCGTCGAGAAGCAGAGCGCGACGCACATCGTCACGGCGAACTGCACGTACATCATGCCGACCATGCCGGAGTAGAACGCGAGCGGCAGGTAGCACGCGAGCGTGACTAGAGTCGTCGCGATGATCGCGCCAGTGATCTGCGACATCGACTTCTTCGCGGCCTCCTTCGCCGACAGCCTCTCGCGGAGCATGAGCGACTGGCAGTTCTCGACGACGACGATCGCGTCGTCGACGAGCGAGCCGATGACGAGGATGAGGCCGAACATCGTCAGCACGTTCAGCGTGTAGCCAAGCGGATACAGCACGGCGAACGTCGCGAAGAGCGAGATCGGAATCGCGATCGCCGGCACGAACGTCGCCCGCCAGTCCTGAAGGAAGAGGTAAGTGATCGCGACGACGAGCAGAAGCGCGATGACGAGCGTCTTGAACGTCTCCTTCAGGAAGACGAGCGTGAACGCGGTCGAGTCGTCCACCAGAACCGCCTCGACGCCCTTCGGCAGGCGCGAGATCCACTTCTCGACCTCCGCCTTCACGCGCTGGGCCGTCTCGACCGAGTTCGCGTCCGGCGACTTGTACGCCTCGAAGTAGACGGTCGGCTGGTCGTTGAAACGGCTGCGGATCGTGTAGCCCTTGCAGCCCAGCTCGACGCGGGCGACGTCCTTGACGAGCACCTGCGCGCCCGTCTTCGGGTTCGAGCGGATGACGATGTTCTCGAACTCCTCCTTCGTCTTGAGGCGGCCCTTCACGTTCAGCTTGAAGTTGAGGTACCGGTTCGCGTATTCGGCGCCGACGAAGCCGGCCGCCGCCTGCACGTTCTGCGCGAGGACCGCGTTCTTGATCTCGTCGATGGAGATGTCGAGGGCCGAGAGGCGGATGGGGTCGAGCCAGATGCGCATCGCGTACGTGCGGCCGGAGGTCTGCACCTGCCCGACGCCGGCGACGCGGGCGATCGCGTCGGCGACCTGCTTCTCGACGAAGTTCGACAGCTCCATGATGTCCATCTCGCGCCCGTCGGTGACGAAGCAGTACATGACCAGCCGGTCTTCGGGCGACTTCTTCACGGTGATGCCGCTCTGCGTCACCTCCGTCGGCAGCTTCGGCTCGGCGCGCTTGACGGCGTTCTGCACGTTCATGAGCGCGACGTTCGACGGCGTGCCCGGACGGAACACGCAGTAGCAGGTGTAGAGGCCCTTCGACGACTTGGACGACTTGTAGTACCAGATGTCCTCGACGCCGTTGATCTCGTCCTCGACGATCTGCCCGACGGAGGCGTCGAGGTCGTCGGCGCTCGCGCCCGTGTAGGTGCACGAGACGGTGATCGTGACGGGCACGATCTGCGGATACTCCGAGATCGGCATGCGGAAGAGGCAGATCATGCCGCAGAGCGTGAGGGCGATCATGGCCGCCCACGCGAGCTTCGGGCGGCGGACGAAGATTTCGGAAACGCTTTTCATTTCGCTGGATTCGACTTCTTAGATGTGCTTCACTGACAGTTTGCGCATTATAGCAAAAAAACCGCCGCCGCGCCGATTTGATATAATGTGCGGCCATGTTCGCAACGATCCTCCTTCTCTTCGCCGCGACTTTCGCCGAGTCGAAGACGCTCGCGCTCCAGCTGCACCTGGACCGCGCGGGCTACTCCTGCAATACGGCGGACGGCGTCTGGGGCCGCAAGGGCGAACGCGCGCTCCGCCGCTTTCAGATTGACCGAGGCGAAAAGCCCGCCCCCCTCACGCCCGAAATCGCCTACGACCGCTACTTCGCCCACGCCCCCGACCCCTTCCGCATCGAGACCGTGACGCAGGCCGACCTCGACGCGCTCGTGAAGATTCCCGGCGACCCCGCCGCAAAGGCCGGCCTCGCGCGCATGGGCTACGAGACGATCCAGGAGATGTTCGCCGAACGCGGCCACGTCTCGCAGAAGGCCCTCGCCCGGATGAACCCCGGCGTCATCTGGCAGAACGTCCGACCCGGCCTTCGGCTCGTCATTCCCGACTTCCCGCCGATTCAGGAGGAGTTCGCCGCCGCCGAGCGCGGGCGTCCGCGTCGGCCGAAGCGCCCCACGGCCGAGCTTGTGCGCGTCTCGCTCGCGAACCAGGAAATCACGGTTTTCGACACGAACGGCAAGTGCCTCGGTCTCTTCCCCTGCTCGATTGCCGCGAACAAGGCGAAGGTTCCGCCGCCGGGCGAGCTGAAGATCACGAGCTACGTCGCCTGGCCGAACTACACGTACACGCCCGACTTCACGCCCAAGGGCAAGAAGATCCAGCGGTTCGTCTGGCCGTCCGGCGAGAACTGCCCCGTTGGCGTCGCCTGGATGGGCCTCAACCTGCCCGGCTACGGCCTGCACGGCACGCCCGTGCCGGAATCCATCGGCTTCACCGGCTCGCACGGGTGCTTCCGGCTCGCGAACTGGAACGCCGCGCGCCTCTACGCGATGTGTCGGCCGGGCACGCGGGTCGTCATCGAGCCCTAACGGACGTCGAACGGCGCGGTCTTACGCGATCATGCGGTCGAAGACGACGCGCCTGTTGAAGACGTCATGCACGACGAGGCGCAAACGGCCGTTTTCGACCTTGCCCTCGACGACCGTCGGAAAGCGCCCCGCGTCCGGGCGCTCCTGCGGACGCCCGTCCTTCCAGCTGACCGACACGCCCAGCTCGGGCCCGCCGCCCACGACCTGCGCCCACGGACGATCCGCCATCGGCGCGTCGAAGCGGAACCGGTGCTTGTGTCCGCAGACGACGAGCTGCACACCCGCCTTCTCCAGGATCGGCACCCAGAGGTCGTGGCATTCGCGTGACCAGTAGGCGTAGTCGTGCGGGTCGATCTTCACGCCGTCGTGCGGATAGTCGGGATGATCCTTCGCCGCGAAGAGCGGAATGTGGCAGAAGAGCGCCTTGAACTTCGCGGACGCGATCTCGGGACGCGCGAACTGCTCCGCGAGCCACGCCGCCTGCGCCCGGCGGTACGGCTCGAAGTTCGCGAGCCCGAACCACTTCGGGTGGCCGTCCGGCTTGTCCTCGCCCGTGTCCATGCCGACGAGCGCCAGGTCGCCGAGGCGCACGGCGAAGTTCCACTTGAGATCCCCACTGGTCGCCGCGCCGCTCGGCCGGATGGCGCGGCTGCATGACCTCCTCCTTCTTCGAGATCCAGCTGCCCCGGAAGTCGTGGTTGCCCGACTCGAAGAGGACGGGGATCGACGCCGCGTAGTCGCGGTCGGCGACCGACGGATCGAGGAAGATCTCGACGGCCGTCTCCTTCTTCTGCGTCGTGTTGGTCGCGTCGCCGTTCCAGACGACCGCCGCCGGCGCGAGCTCCTTGATCTTCTTCACGATCATCCCGAACGGCTTCCACTGCGCGTGCGTGTCGCTCATCATGCAGAAGTGCGCGCGCGCCCGCGCCGAGCGTCGTGAAGGCGTACGTCTTCGAGACGACCGGCGCGCCGAGCTTCATCGCCTCGGTCACAAGGCCCTTGCGGGCCGCCTGCAGTTGCGTCATGTCACGATTCCTTCTCTTTCCTACGCGGGCATTACCCCGTTCAGGTTCGGCCGGTCTTTTCTCAGCAGGTCGCGCACCGCGCGCGCCCTGCACCCGGAAACGCCGCATATTGTACCAAAAATTCGGAGGTTCTCCTGCGCCGAGAGTTTTCCGCATGTGCCGAGTGAAAGGCAAGTGGGCAGGGACGACGGGGAGGCCTGCTCGGCGAACGCGCTCCAGCCCGACCTGCCGAGCAAAGATCCAGTTGGTCCGTCAGATTGACGGGTATCGGCCCGTTGTGATAAAATGACGGGCATGAAACGGAGAAAACACGTCGTCATGGAGCTTCCCCTGCAGGGGATGGAGAGAATGGCCCGCTTCGCGCTGTTCGCCCTTTTCCTCGCGAGCCTGCCGATCGCGGCGGCCGAGCCCGCGCCGACGATCAGCGTGCTCCTCGGCGCCCACTACACCGACTCGGGCCAGCGCGAGACGCACGACATGGCCGTCCACGTCGTCCAGAAGACGGGGAGCGACAACGACAACAT
>CAKURH010000008.1 GCA_934675625.1 uncultured Kiritimatiellota bacterium | reverse complement strand
CAAGGCCCACGCGCGGAGGACACAATATGCCGCAAAGCGCAAACGTCACCTGCTGTTTTCTCGGCCGCCCGGTTCATAGGGCAGAAGGCGCAGTCCCCACTGGGGTCTGCGCCTCTCCTTTTTTTGAACAAGGCATCTGTCTGACTTTTCTTTTCCCGTTAACAATCCGTTAACATCCGTTTTGTATACTGTTGTCGTTCAATCGGGAAACCGAAGAAAGGAAACGACAACATGAAAAAAGGAAAGAAACTCACGGGCACGGTCGCCGGCGTCCTCGCCGTCACGGCCCTGATCGGCTTCGCCGCAGCGAGCTGCGACGAGAAGAAGGACGTGTCGCAGAAGTCCTCCGAGGCTTCTGTCGTCACGAACGAAAACGGTTCGGTCTCGCGCTCCTTCACGGAGATGACGGTGACGACGAACGGCAACATGGTCACGGAACACCGCCGCGAGACGCGCACGACGATGGACGCCGAGGGCAACATGCTCGCGACGACGACGAGCGAGTACGCGCAGAGCTATCCCGTCGGCGACGCGGGCCTGAAGAGCCTCGCCTCGCCGATCCACGCGAAGGTTGACGCCGACGCGAAGGTCGAGGACGGCTTTCTCGGCCTGAAGTTCGGCGAGGTGTTCGACGGCACGAACTTCGTCGCGGACGTCGACGAGCCGACGCTCCTCCGGGCGACGTTCACGCCGAAGAAGGCGCTCGCCGGGTTCGACGACTACTACGTCTACGTGACGCCGAAGACCCACAAGGTCGTGAAGGTCTACGCCTGCGCGAAGGACGCGATCGACCCTGGGACGAGCTGGCGGCGCCACTACCTCATCGAGGCGCTGGAGAAGCGCTACCAGACGTGGGCGCGTCCGCGCAGCTGGTGCCGGCCGGTCTACACGTTCGACCTCGGTGCGGGCCGCTACGTGACGGCGTGCCTCGCGGGCGCGTCGCGCGACTACGAGACGGTGCTCGTCGCGTGGGACGACGCGCAGCTGACGGTCGCGGCGGACGAGACGGAGGCCCTGCGCGCGGAGGCGCGCAAGAACGCCGCCGAACGGCGCAGCCGCCGCGTGTCGGACGCCACGGAAGCGTTCTGATGGAGAGGGAACAGGGATGAGGGAACTGAAAGGAGGGGACGGGGATGAGGGAACTGGGAACAGGAATAAAACCATTCCCCGCATCCTGTTCCCTGTTCCCCGTTCCCTGTTCCCTCATCCCAATCCCCGTTCCCCCTATCCCCAAAAAATGATATAATTCACCAAAAACAAATAACACACCACAATGTTAGAAGTCAAGAACCTGAAGAAGAACTTCGGCGACTTCCCGGCGGTGAAGGGCGTGTCCTTCTCCGTCAAGGAAGGCGAAGTGCTGGGCTTCCTGGGGCCGAACGGCGCCGGAAAATCGACCACCATGCGCATGATCACGGGCTTCCTGCCGCCGTCGGGCGGCACGGCCGTCATCAACGGGCACGACATCGTGGCTGACCCGATCGCCGCGAAGCGCGACCTCGGCTACCTGCCGGAGTCCGCGCCGAGCTACCGCGCGATGACCGTGCGCGACTACCTCGCGTTCATCGCCGAGGTGCGCGGCTTCGCGGGCGCGGCGGGCGCGCGGCGCGTGGCGGACGTGATCGTGCAGGCGAAGCTCGAGAAGGTCGCCGGGCAGACGATCGACACGCTCTCGAAGGGCTACCGCCAGCGCACGGCGTTCGCGGCGGCGATCATCCACGACCCGAAGGTGCTGATCATGGACGAGCCGACGGACGGCCTCGACCCGAACCAGAAGTTCACGGTGCGCGAGATGATCAAGGCGATGGCCGCGAAGGGCAAGGCGATCATCATCTCGACGCACATCCTCGAGGAGGTCGATGCCGTCTGCACGAAGGTCGTCGTCATTTCGGACGGCGAGAAGAAGTTCGACGGCACGCCGGCCGAGCTCAAGGCGCTCGATCCGAACGGCGGTCGGCTGGACGTGGTCTTCAGGAAATTGACGGTGAACGGCTAGGCGCGCCAGAAGCTCTAGAAGGGCTAGAGCAACTGGAAGGGCTAAAACATCTAGATCTGGAGACAAGACAATGCTTAAAAACATCAAGGCAATCTTCAAGCGCGAGTTCAGGGCGTATTTCGACTCGCCCGTCGCGTACGTGTTCCTCGTGGCGTTTCTCGTGCTGATCGGCTTCATGACGTTCGGCGTCGCGATGTTCTACGAGCGCCGTCAGGCGGACCTGACGCCGTTCTTCTTCTGGCATCCGTGGGTCTACCTGCTGCTCGTGCCGGCGGCGACGATGGGCACGTGGGCCGACGAGCGCCGCAACGGCACGGCGGAGCTGCTGCTCACGCTGCCGATCACGGTCACGCAGGCGCTGATCGGCAAGTTCCTCGCGGCCTGGGCGTTCATCGCGATCGGCCTCGCGCTCACGTTCCCCGTGGCGGTCACGGCCGGCTACCTTGGCGCGCCCGACTGGGGCGTCGTCCTCTGCGGCTACGTCGGCTCGTTCCTGATGGCGGGCGCGGCGGCGGCGGTCGGCGTCTTCGCGTCGACCCTGTCGCGCGCGAGCGTCATCGGCTTCGTCGTGTCGCTCGCGATGGTGTTCGCGCTGATGATCGTCGGCTTCGACCCCGTGACGACGGCCGTCGCCAACTGGGGCGTGCCGTCCGCGATCGTCAACGGCCTCTCGTCGTGCTCGCTGCTGACGCACTTCGAGGCCCTGCGGCGCGGCGTGCTCGACCTGGCGGACGTCGGCTACTACCTCGGCATGATCGTCTTCATGCTCGCGGCGGCGAAGACGGTGACGGACGGGCGGCGCGGCGCGTCGAAGGGCGCGGCCGGGCTCGTCCTCCTCGCGGCGATCGTGGTCGCGGCGGACGTCATCCTCGCGAACCTGCCGCTCCGGGCCGACCTCACCGCCGAGCGCTTCTACACGCTCTCGGACGGCTCGAAGGCCGTGCTGTCGAAGCTGGAGCAGGACGTCACGCTCAAGTACTACGTCAGCTCGTCGGCGGCGGACATGCCGATGCAGCTCAAGACCTACGCGGCGCGTGTGCAGAACCTCCTCAAGGAGTACGAGCGCGCGGCGGGCGGCCACGTCATCCTGGAGGCGTATGACCCGAAGCCCGACTCCGACGCGGAGGAATGGGCGCAGCGCTACGGCATCGAGCCGCAGACGGTCAACCCGTTCGGCAGCCCGATCTACTTCGGCGTCGTCGCCGTCTGCGGCGACAACGAGCAGACGCTCGCCCAGCTCTCCCCGCGCACCGAGTCGACGCTCGAATACGACGTCACCCGCCTCGTCACGCGCGTCGCGTGGCCGGAGAAGCCGGTCGTCGGCGTCATGACGTCGCTCGGCGACGTCCTCGGCGGCGGGCCGATGAACCCGATGATGATGCAGATGGGGCAGCGTCCGCCGGAAGGCTGGGCGGCCTTCGCCGAACTCGGCAAGGACTACGAGGTGCGGACGGTCTCGACGGACGCCGAGTCGATTGACGACGACGTCAAGACGCTTGTCGTCCTGCACGCGAAGGACCTCTCCGACAAGGCGCTCTACGCGATCGACCAGTTCGTCCTCCGGGGCGGCAAGCTCATCGCGTGCGTCGACCCGTTCAGCGTGAAGGACATGATCGCGAGCCGCCAGAAGCAGAATCCGATGATGATGCAGATGGGCGGCGGGCAGGACGGCCCGTCCACGCTCGGCAAGCTCTTCGACGCCTGGGGCGTGAAGTTCGACACGTCGAAGGTGACGGGCGACCTGGAGGCCGCGACGAAGCTCAACAACGGCCAGGGCGGCGTGGACGACAATCCGGCGTTCCTCTCGCTCACGCAGGCGAACATGGACAAGGGCGACCTGCTCGTCGCCGGCCTCTCGCAGGTGATGTTCCCGTTCGCGGGCGCGTTCGTCTTCGAGAAGAAGGACATGGATCTCGCGTTCACGCCGGTCATCACGACCTCGAAGGAGAACTCCTGCTCGGTCGACAGGATGTCCGTCCAGTTCGGCGGCGGCGCGAAGGACATGATCCCCGACGGCCACGAACGCGTCCTCGCGGCGCGCCTCGCCGGCACGTTCAAGACCGCGTTCCCGAAGGGGCCGGACGGCACGAACGACGTCTCGAAGGCGCTCGTCGAGGGCAAGGGTTCGGTCATCCTCTTCGCGGACTCCGACTTCCTGGCGGACGACTTCTGCGTGCGGATGATGAAGACGCCGTTCGGCAACATCCCGCAGCTCATCAACGACAACCTGACGCTCTTCTCGAACGTGATCGAGCAGTTCGCCGGCCGCGAGGAGCTGATCGGCGTGCGTTCGCGCGGCACGACCGACCGTCCGTTCACGGTCGTCAACGAGCTGGAGGCGAAGGCGATGCGCCAGTGGCAGCGCAAGGCCGCCGACTTCGAGGCCGAGCTGCAGATGACGCAGCAGCGCCTGCAGGCCCTGCAGAAGCAGAAGAGCGGCGACGAGCGGTTCATCCTCTCGCAGGAACAGCAGGACGAGATCCAGAAGCTCCGCAAGGCGCAGGCCGACACGCGCAAGCAGCTCAAGAACGTGCGCAAGGAACTGACGGCCGACATCGACTCGCTTGGCCTCCGGCTGAAGGTCGTCAACATCGGGCTCATCCCGGCGCTGGTCGTGCTGTTCGGCCTCCTGCGGGGGCTGAAGAAGAGGAAGTAATGACGCGGACGTGAGAGACGCGGGCAGCGAGCGCGCAAGGGCCTGAAACGACCATGAACGACGGTTGGGCCTCTTGTCGCTCGCGTCTCCCAAGTCCCTCAAGTCCGGCAATCAAAATCAAGTCAGCAATCGAAATCTTAAATCTGAAATCATGAATACGAAATCTCTCATGACACTCCTCGGCGTGGCCGTCGTCCTCGGCGGCGCGGCGTATTTCCTGCAGCGCGGCTCGCGTCCGGCAGCGGCGAAGCTGAACGGGAAGGCAATCCTTCCCGGCCTCCGCGTCGCGGACGTCGCCCGCGTCGAGATCGGCGACAAGCTGACGCTGGCCGCCTCGGCGGACGGCTGGAAGGTCGAGTCGCTGCACGGCTACCCGGCCGACCGCGAGAAGATCGCCGAGAACCTGATGAAGCTCGCCGAGCTCAAGGTCGGCCAGGTCGCGCATGGCCGCAAGCTCGGTGCCGAAAGCCAGGTCGCGCTCAAGGACGCCTCCGGCAAGGCGCTCGCGACGCTCACGCTCGGCGACAAGCACACGAAGAAGGCCACGGGGCAGGCGGCGATGTACGGCGGCTACCCGGACGGACGCTACGTCGCTTTCGACGGCGAGACGGTGCTCGTCAAGGACACGCTCGACGCCTTCGACGGCGAGGTTCGGCAGTGGTGCAACACGCGCATCGCCTCGATTCCGTCCTCGGACGTTCAGGCGGTCAAGTACGCGCATGGCGACGAGGTCGTGGAGCTGACGAAGGGCACGAACAGCGTGTGGACGCTGAAGGGCCTGACGGACAAGGAGGAGCTCGACACGTCCAAGACCTACTCGCTCGACTCGGCGCTCTCGTACCTTGACTTCAATGCGATCGCCGACCCGAAGCTCACGGAGGCCGAGCTCGGCTTCGCGACGGGCTTCGTCTACACGGTCACGGTGAAGGAGGGCTCGAACACGGTCAACCGCGTCGCCACGGTCGGCAACAAGGTGAAGGACGGCACCGACCGCTACTTCAAGCTCGACGACGGCAAGTGGGTCTTCACGATCTCCTCCTACTCGGCCGAGAACATGATGAAGACCCGCAAGGATCTCGTCAAGGCCAAGGAAGAGCCGAAGAAAGAAGAGGCGAAGAAGGATTGAAAACGTCCACCTTTCTGGTCGCGGCCCTGCCGCTCATCCGCGCCAGCGCTGCGACGAATGATGTCGCGGCGCTGGCGCCGGTCGTCGTCTGGGGCGAACGCGAACGCGCGGCGTCCGTGCAGGACGCGCCGTGGCGGGAAGCGTCGTCCGCGCTCGCCGTGCGCGGGCAGGGCGAGGCCGGCACGCTCACGGACCTGAGCGTCAACGGCTCCGCGTTCTCCGAGGCCGGGCTTGTCTTCAACGGCGCGACGGTGCGCAACGCGCAGACGGAGCACTTCAACGCCGACCTGCCGGTTCCCGGCGTCTGGCTGGGGCAGCCGCAGGTGCTGACGGGGCTCGGCCTCTTCCGCACGGGCGCGGGGCATCCGGCGGGCTCGCTCGCCGTTGCGCTGGACGCGCCGTCCGAACGCGGCGGACAGGCGACGCTCGGCGTCGGCCTGAACGGCCTCGTCTTCGGTCGCATCAATGACATCGAGACGTTCGGGCTCGGCGACGCGGGCCGCGCTTGGGTCGGCGCGTTCGCCGAGGCGGCGCATGCGGACAAGACGGACGGCTACGAGGCGAATCCGATGGATCGCGCGACGGCGGGCGGACGCTTCGGGTTCGGGACGGAGAACTGGACGTTTGACGCGCTCGTCTCGTGGGCGTGGCGCGATTTCGGTTGCACGGGCGCGTATGGCGCGAACGAGAAGTGTCCGGCGTGGGAGGAAGACCAGACGGGCCTCGTCTCCGCCGACTGGCGTTACGACGCGGGCGACGACCAGGCGAGCGAGATCTCCGTCCTCTGGACGCGCGGCCGTGACGCCTACTGGCTCTATCGCGACAATCCCGACTTCTACGAGAACACGCACCTCGCCGATTCGGTCACGCTGCACGGCACGACGCGGCGGCACTTTGCGGAGTGGGCGTTCATTGACCTGCGCGGCGACGTGGACGCCGAAATCACGACGCACCACAACAACTATTCGGGGCGCAACCCGAAGACGAAGACGGAGAATTTCCGCCGCTTCCACGGCTCGGTCGCCGCGCTCCCCGGCGTGCGCTTCGGTGATTGGGAGGTTGCGGTCGGCGCGGCGGGCGAGTTCTTCAGCGCCTATGACGCGACGTGCGCGCCGGCGGGCGGCATCTCCTACCGCGTGAACGAGGCGTCGACGGTCGAACTCAGCTACCGCGAGGGCTGCCGGAGGCCGAGCTTCACGGAACTCACGTACGACAGCCCCGACAGCAAGGGGACGCTCGACCTGCCGCTTCAGCGGACGCGTTCGGTGAACCTCGACTGGACATGGGACGAGGTCGGGCGGCTTGGGGCGTTCTTCATGCGCAGCGAAGACCTCGTGGACTGGCTGAAGACAAGCCCGTCGTCGGGTTGGAAGGCGACGGCCCTGGAGCCGGTGACGGCGTTCGGCCTCTCCGGCGACGCCGAATGGCGGGCGACGCAGGCGCTGACGTTCATCCCGCGCGGCGCGCTCGTCCTGAAGGACACGGCGAGCGACTACTGGGCCTCGCGCTATGCGATGGACTTTCCGATCACGTCGTTTTCGCTGGAGGCGTCGTACCGGATTCTCGACAACTGGCGCGTCGCGTATCGGCAGGGCGTCGAGGTGTGGAAGTCGAATCCCGTGCGGCGCGGCTCGCGCGTCCGCAACGTCTCGCGCGCCGAGACGACGTTCGCGCTGCCGTTCTGCCGCGACCTGGAGATCTCGCTGGGTCTCTCCGACCTCTTCAACCAGGCGTTTGAGGTCTATCCCGGACAGCGCGCCCTCGGCTTCACGGGCTACTGCGCCGTCACCTACCGCTGGTAGGTCGTTGGCCACAAAAGGGACGGCGGACGACAGGATCGTGGCCGATTTTGGTATAATATGCGCTCATTATGAACGTCGTCAGTCTCGTCGGGCGCCCGAACACGGGCAAGAGCGCGCTTTTCAACCGCATCGCGAAGAAGCGCGTCGCGATTGTCTTTGACCAGCCGGGCGTGACGCGCGACCGCGTGACGCGCGAGGTCGAGGTTCTCGGCCGGAAGATCCTGCTCGTCGACACGGGCGGCATCGCCTTCGACCGCCGCGTCACGAAGGATCCGCTGGACGACGAGACGCGCAGCCAGGCGGCTCTCGCGGTCGAGGACTCGGCCGTCTGCGTGATCGTCGTCGACGCGCGCGCGGGCGTCACGCCGCTCGACCAGGAGGTCATCGCGCGCGTCCGCAAGTCGGGCGTCCCGTGCCTCATCGCGGCGAACAAGTGCGACGTGCCGGCGGACGATGTGCGCGCGGCGGAGTTCGCGCGCTTCGGCCTGCCCGTCTACCCGACGTCGGCCGAGCATGGGCGCGGCGTCGAGACGCTGATCGAGACGTTCGTCGGGAAGCTGCCGCCCGCCGTGGCGGACGAGTCGGCCGTGCGGCCTCTGCGCGTCGCCGTCGTGGGGCGTCCGAACGCCGGCAAGTCGAGCTACATCAACCGACTCCTGAACGCGCCGCGCGTCATCGTCTCGGAGATCGCCGGCACGACGCGCGATGCCGTCGAGGTGCCGTTCACGATCGGCTCCGGGCCGGAGGCGCGGCACTACATGCTTGTCGATACGGCCGGCATGAAGCCGCACACGAAGATGTCCAAGACGTCCGTCGACAACTTCTCGCTGTTCCGCTCGGAGCAGGCGATTGAGGAGGCCGACGTCGTCATCCTCATCTTGGATCCCGTGATGGGCCCGACGCTGCAGGACAAGCGCATCGCCGGCAAGATCCTCGACGCGAACCGCGCGTGCGTCCTCATGCTGAACAAGTGGGATCTCGCGAACGAGGAGGGCATTACGGACGAGAAGAAGGCGGCGGATGCCGTCCGCCGGATGATGCCGTTTCTCTCGTTCGCGCCGATCGTGTTCTGCTCGAACAAGTCGGGCTACAACATTCGTCGCACGGTGGACGCGATCGACAAGGCCGCCGCGAGCGCGTCCGAGCGCCTGCCGACGGGCATGCTGAACCGCGTCATCGAGACGGCGACGAAGAAGACGCTGGCGCCGATGATCCGGGGCAAGCGGCTGAAGGTCTACTACGGCCTGCAGGTCGCGACGAACCCGCAGACGATTCGCCTGTTCGTGAACGACCCGAAGCTCGTCACGCCTGCCTACCTTGCGTTCATCGAGAAAAACATCCGCGCCCGCTTTGGGCTGGAGGGCGCGCCCCTGCGCATCTTCCTCAAGGCGCGCAGCAGAAAGGAACTGTCATGAAGAAATGTGGTTTTGTTTGCACGCGCGCCGTCTGCTGCGCGGTTGTCCTGGGCGGGCTCGCGTTTCTGTCGGCGCGCGCCGAGAAGGTCGAACTGTTCAACGGAAAGGACCTTTCTGGCTGGACGTCGGTGGCGGATCATGACGTCACGGGCGGCTATTCGGCCGACGAGCCGACGTGGTTCGTCAAGGACGGCACGATCCTGACGACGGGGACGCCGTTCGGCTACCTGCGCACGAAGCGCAGCGACTTCGGCGACTTCCGCCTGCACGTCGAGTACCGCTGGTGGCGCGAGACGGAGAAGCCGAACTCCGGCGTGTTCGTGCGCCTCGCGGCCGAGCGGGGAACGTTCATCCCGACGTGCATCGAGAACCAGCTGTGCCGCGGGATGATGGGCGACGTGCTGGGGCTCGCGGGCTTTCGCCTGGCGGGGTTCGAGCCGCGTTCGCCCTACGATCCGAAGCAGCCGCTGTCCGGCATCACCAAGGTGCCGCGCAAGGGCGCGGACGTCGAGAAGCCCTTTGGCGAGTGGAACGTAATGGAGATCGAGCTGAAGGGCGGTACGCTCGTCAACCGCGTCAACGGCGTCGAGCTCAACCGCCTGACGGGAATTGCCGTTCCGACGGGCGCCATTGCCCTCCAGTCGGAAGGCGGTGCCGTGCAGTTCCGCAACATCTGGGTCGAGGAGCTCGATTCCGAGGCGAAAGCGGCCGTCGAGGCGGCAAGACAGGCGTCGCGCGCGCGTTTTGCGAAGGATGCGGAGCAGTTCGATCCGGCGGCGCGGCGGGAGATTGAACGCCTCTATCGCGTCGTCTCGTCTCGGTCAGAGGCGGCGGATGAGGCCCTGAAAACGCTGACGGAGAAGTTCCCGAAGGCGAACCGAACGGGTTGTGCCGTGATGTACGCGGCGCAGCGCGAACGGGACACGGCGTCGCGCGAGCGTCTGCTGAAGCTGGCCAAAGACCAGTTCGGCGACTGCCGTTATGGCGACGGGGCGCAGGTCGCGGCGTATGCGCGTTGGTATTTGGCGAAGCTGTATGCGAAGACGGGCAGGGTCGATGAAGCCCAGCGTCTTTTCGACGAGATCCGTACGGACTATCCAGATGCCGTCACGCATCAGGGGGCACTGTTTGCCACGCTGTTGCCGAAGAACGCCAATCCAGAACCCTGACGCCGATACGGAACACCGACCTGGGGACAGGCCCCGCGCATTGCGAAGATATCCCTCTTCTTTTCTGGGGACAGACCCCACCTTCTGCCCGAAATCGTTCTAAATCTGTCGGTTTCTGCTCGTTTTGCGCATCCTCCGTGGGGACAGGCCCCGTCGGATGTGGGGACAGGCCCCGGCGGTCGCGCCGCAGCCTTAAGAAATCTTAAGGCAGTTCTTAAGGTATTCTTAAGGCTTCTTCCGCGAAAATATGCCATACTCTCTCCCGTCCGGGCGGATGGGCCGTCCGGCGGCAGGAGGACACCAGGTCAAGGAGTGACAGAACATGGCAAGGACGAACAGGATCAAGGCCGACGGCGACGCGCACTACCACGTCATGTCGCGGACGAACGGCAGGCGGATGCTCTTCGGGGGCGGCAAGGTCAAGACGGCACTCGTCGACGCGCTCCGTCGGGCGGCGGCGTTCAGCGGCGTTGAGCTCAAGGCGTACGCGGCGATGGGCAACCACTTCCACGCCGTCGTGAAGGTCGTGAAGCCCGACGCGCCGGTGGGCGCGGAGGAGCTCCTCCGGCGCGTGGGCGCGCTGAAGGGCGAGCGGGAGAGGCTCGCGTACGCGAAACGCTGGGAGCGGCTTGCGCGTGCCGGCGACGGGGCCGCGCTCGCGGCCGAGCAGGAGCGGCTGCGGGTGCGGATGCACGACGTGAGCGGGTTCGTGAAGACGTTCAAGGAGGAGTTCGACCGCGCGTACAAGCGGGACACCCCGCACTGCGGCAGCGTCTGGTCGGGGCGCTTCACGTCGACGCTCGTCGAGGACGGGGCGTATCTCGCGCGGTGCAAGAGGTACGTCGTCTACAACCCCGTCCGGGCGGGCCTCGTCACGCAGGCGAAGGACTACCCCTGGTGCTGGTGCGAGGACGACGTGCCGTCCTCCGTGGGGACAGGCCCCGGCGGGTCTTGTGCTGGCGGCGAGCGTGGAGTTCCCGGGGAGGATGGCGTTGCGGGGCCTGTCCCCGCAGGGTGGTGGCTGCGGCGGGTGGCTCAGATCGGGGCCGGGAAGGTGTTCGGGAGCGCGGGGTTCGTGCTGCGGACGGCGGCGGCGCTTGGGCCGCGGTTCCGGTCGCGTGGCGTTGGGGCGCACCCGGTGGGCGAGATCGGCTACTCGACGCACGGCTGGCGGCTGGCAAAGTTCGCGGAGAGGGAGGGGCTGTCGGGGAGCAAGGTCGCCTGACGAGAACCGGCGGCGTGAGGGCGGCGGGGAGGGGCGGCGTGGGCCGGTGGCGTGAGGGCGGCGCCACTGATGGAATCAGGTGAACGCTTGGGCGTGTGTGCATTGTCGTTTTTGGCGGGGTCTGTCCCCAAGGGATGGTAAAAGGCTTCAATGGCGGCGCAAAGGGCTCCGTCGGTACTCGGAAAGCCGGGAGGCAGACGGCAAAAGCCCATCGTAACCAGCCCTCGCGAGCCTCTGTCTCCATGAAACCCTGAACGTATGGCATGAGAGGGGCCGGAGCGATGTCGCACGGCTGTGTCGGATTGGCCGATCTTGCGACGGGGCCTGTCCCCATGAGCTGATCTCGCGGCGGGGTCTGTCCCCAGGGATTATTTGTGGGGTCTGTCCCCAGGGGGAGGATGGGGCGGGGAGGTTTTTGCTATAATAGTCGCATGAAGACTCAGGTTGTTCTCGTTTTCCAGCGCGGGTTCTGTCCGATACGGCGGCAGATCCTGGACGGACTCTCGGACTATGCCCGAAAGGCCGGGTGGCGGCTGCAGGTGGTCGCGAAGGATGCGCCGGAGGCTCGTCCGGGATATGAGAGCCAGGCCACCCCGGAGGAGATTCGGGATCTCGTCTCGTACTGGAAGCCGGATGCCTGCATCGTCGACTGCAGCGGACGTGACCTGCCTGACCAGACGGCGTTCGGACGGATTCCGACAGTCTTTCTCGACGCGTCGGCCGAGCCGCCCGCGAAAGCGGATGCGATCAGCACGGATGCGGAGGCGATCGTGCACGTGGCCGCGCGCGAGCTGCTGTCGATCGGCTTCGGCGACTATGCGTACCTTCCGTGGATGGACGAGAAGACCTGGAGCGTCCGCCGCGGCGAGGCGTTCGCGCGCGTCGTCCGCGCCAACGGGAGGACGATTCACCTGTTTGACGGAACGTTGGACGGCGGCGATGTCGTCGGGTGCAGCCGGACGATCGCCGACTGGCTCGCGCGGCTGCCGAAGCCCTGCGGCGTGTTCGCGGTGAACGACCACATGGCGAGCCTTGCCGTTTCGGCCTGTACCCGTCTCGGCCTGTCCGTGCCGTCGGACGTGGCCGTGATCGGCGTCGACAACAACGAGAATATCTGCGAGAACGCCGCCGTCACCTTGTCAAGCATCGGAATCGATCTCATTGGGCTGGGCGTTGCCGCCGCCCGCCTTTTGGACGAACGGCTCTCCAGCCCCCGGAAACGTCCGTCGCAGATTTCGTACGAGGGCTGTCGGCTGGTGCGGCGGGCGTCCACGCGCGTCTTGAAGAAGCGCGATGCGCGCGTGGCGCAGCTTCTGGAATACATCCGCCGTCACGCCTGCGAGGGCGTGCGGGCGTCAGCGGTCGCCCAGCAGATGGGCTGCAGCCGTCGCTATGCGGACCGACGGTTCCGCGAAATCACCGGCATGTCAATTCTGGACGAGATCCAGAATGTCCGCATCGAGCGGGTCAAGGACCTCCTGCGGAAACGGACGCTCTGCCTGTCGGCACTTCCCGATTTCTGCGGCTATCGCTCGTTGGAAGACCTTCGCCGCGTCTTCAGGAGCCGCGTCGGCCTGTCGCTGACGGCGTATCGCCGTGCCGTCTGTGGTTCCTGAATTGTTTGAAAAGAGAGTTCCGAATTCGTTCGTTCGGATGGATATGATGTGATATAATATCATTGAATTGTGGCCTTGGTGCCGCTGCAAACGAAACCCATAATGAACGAGGAGTAAAGCCATGATGCTCAAACGTTGTCTTGTCGCTCTGTCTGTCGTGACGGGAGGCGTGGTGTTTGCCGTGCCGGTGGAGGTTCCGCAGGGCACGACGGTCAAGATCTCAGATCATACGCTTGCGACGGATTTCAACCTGTCGGGCGGCACGCTTGAGTTCGACATCGCGCGCGGCGTCGAAGCCGAGTATGCCGGCACGATCACGGGGCAGGGCACGGTCGAGAAGACGGGCGACGGGTATCTGACGTTCACGGGCGGCGAGGCCCTGACGGCGGACTCCACGCTCAAGGCGACCGGCGGGCGTTTCCGCTTCAGGGACTTCGCGGCGGCCGGTGGCGCGACGCTTGTCGGCAACGGCGGTTATTTCGGCAACGTGGTCGGCACGGCGATCGTCATTCCGGCCTCGACGGAGGTGACGGGCTCGCCGCTGCGATTCTATGCGGAGGGCGTCGGCACGAACGTGGTCGTCAAGAACTGTTCGCGGATGAAGGGCCAGGTGGCGGTGTTCGGCGATTCGCTGGCGTCCATCGTCAAGTTCGACGGTCAGGTGCCGATGGATTCGGAGACGACCTACCATTACGTGGCCGCGCGTTCGGGCGCGGCGCTTCTCGCCTCGGAACTGAACGGCTTTGACTACTTCCAGACCATTTACATGGCTGGCCTGGGCGGCCTGATGCTGCAAGGGGGGGGGGGGGGGTATCCTCTCCGTCCAGCCTGATCGGCGACGTCAGCATCATCCAGCAAGGCCGGGTGGACGTGGCGGGCGGCGCGACGAAGATCAAGGCGCTTTACGCGCATGACGCGGTCGGGAAGCCGATGGATGTCGTCGTCACGAATTCGGCTTCGGCGGATGCGACGCTGACGATGACCAAGGGCGGCGGAAAGCGTCCGCGCTACGTGGCGCGAGATGGCGAGAATGGCGCCTTGGCGATGTGCTACGACGCGGCAGAGGGCGCGGGCGACGACTTGAGCGACGCGCTCTTCCAGAACCGCGCGCTGACGATCAGCCACGGGACGTTCGCTTCGTCTGCCCGCACGGCGGACTTCAACCGTCCGTTGTGGAAGACGGCGCCGGCCGTTTCCGGTCGTTACCTGCGTCTCGTTGTCACGAACAGCACGGTTGGTTCGTCGCAGTACATGGGGCTTTTGCGCATCGCGGAGTTCCGGCTGACGATGGGCGGTCATCCGGTGGCCTGGCCCGCCGGGACGACGGCTTCGTCGCCGAACAGCCTGCCGGGGCCGAAAGCGACCGAGGACGAAGGTTTCGACCGCGGCGCACAGGCGATGATCGATGGCGACATGGATTCGTTCTGGCGTCCGGCGGACTTTGTCGTCGGCAATCATCCGGCGACGAATGTCATCGACATGACGCGCGAGGTCGCGTTCAACGGCTACCAGATGGCGGCGGGCGGCACCGTGAAGTCTTCCTGTCCGTCCGGCTGGACGCTCGAAGTCGGCCGCCGGGTCGGCGACGAAATCGTCTGGGAACAGGTGACGGGCGCGTGGCCGGACGAGAAGATCGGCGAGGCCAGCCCCTCGAACCGAAACTACTACATGCAGATGTACGAGTCCGTCGGACGCTATTTCGAGGACTGCATCCTGCCGCTGAATGTGTCCGAGGGCGTGAAGACGTGGCAGGGGCCGCAGTTCCAGAACGCGGACTTTGCGCTCGCCGTCAACGCGCCCGGCTCGTTTGCGCTGACGGACCACTTGGAATCGGTGGCGTCGCTGTCGGGCGATGGCGCACTCTCGCTGAACGGCTCTCGCCTCTTCGTGGCGAACGCCGCTGACTTCACGGGCGCGCTGACGGTGGACGCGACGAGTTTCGTCGGTGGCGGCTCGACGCTGGCCGTCAACGGCACGCTGACCGTCGGGAACGCTGAAGCGACAGATGTGATGGATACGGATACGCTGGACAACACGGCGGTGGTGTCCGTCGGCGAATACGGACGGCTCGCGCTGCGGCAGGCGCGTGAGACGATCGGCGGACTCGCGGGCACGGGGACGGTCGATCTGGGCGGCGGCGCCCTGACCTTGGCAGAGCCTGTCGAATCGGGCTTCGGCGGCGCGTTCACGGGCGGCGGCACGCTGACATGGACGGACGGCACGTTCCGGGGCGCGGCGACGGCCGAGGGCGACTACACCGTGCGCCTGACGGGCGGACGCTGGGCTGGACGGCTCGACGTTTCGGGCGCGCTGACGCTGGACGGAAGGCTGGTCGTCGATGCGTCGGGGATGGAATATGGCCGGCACACGCTCTTCACCTTTGGCTCGCTGGGCGCGGGCAGCGAGGCGGTCGTGGCCGCCGCCGTGGCTGACCCGAAGCCACAGAAGCCGTTTCGGGCGCGCGTGTCGGTTGAGGGCAATGCCGTCGTGCTGGACGTCTACGCGCCCCTCATGCTCATTATTCGGTAAGGAGGTTTAATCATGGAAAGGATCTCGATTTTCGGTCGGCTGATGGTGGCGGGGCTGCTTTCGGCTCTTTGGACGAATTCCGTCGTCGCGCGGACGCTCGTCTGGACGGGCGGCGGTGGCGATGGCCGCTACGCGAACGCGGCAAACTGGGGCGGAACGCTTCCGCAGGACGGCGACTGCCTGTCCTTCACGACAGACGGAACGCAGCCCTGCACGTTCGTCAACGACCTGGTGAGCTTCAAGCTGGGCGGACTGAAGTTCTCCGGTACGGCGCGGCAGGTTCATCGCGGCAATCCCGTGGACGTCGCGGGCGATGTCGCCGTTCGGACCGAGGGCGAGGCCGAACTCGCCTATCCGCTCGTCGGCACGGGCACGCTCCGTGTGTGCGCGAAAGACTCCTTCACGCTGAGCGGCGCGAACGGCGCGTTTGCGGGGACGTTCCGGGTCGAGGCGGGTCAGCTCGCCTTCCGCCAGCCTCTCTGGCACGGGGGCATGGCGCCGTGCAATCCGATGGGCGGCGCGGCGACGCGAATCGTCGTGGACAATTCGAAGGGCACGAACGCGCGCATCCTGATCGCGCCCTACTGTTTCAACGGCTCGCTCCAGTCGGCGAACGTCCATGGAAAGATTGCCCTGCTGCAGGGCGACCGTCCGGCCGATGTCGCGTGGCTGGAGACGACGGCGACGCGTCCCGTCGTGCTGTGGGGCAAGGTCGTGTCCGCCGGACGCGGCGCGAACGACGGGCTGATCCGCGCCCGCGCGCACCTCACGTTTGCGGGCGGCGTCACGTGCCGCGCGAACGACTTCACGTTCCGTGCCGAAGGGAAAGGCGTGACGTTCACCTTCACGGGGCGCGAAAATGTCTTTGCGGACGCCCTGGACGCCGTTGGAAACGTGACGGTGGCGGGGCGTGTGCGCGCACCGAGCGGCGTGCGGGTGACGGGCGGACAGCTGACGGCGCGCATCCTCCCCGAAGGACCCGGCGGCGTGTTCTTCGTCGGCGCAAAGCCGCGATTCGTCCGCGCGTGCGAACAGGCCGTGGCGGACGGCACGGCCTACGCGCTGACCGACTGGTACGGGCGTGAGCTCTCGAAGGGCGCATGGCCGAAGGGGGAGGCCCTGACGCTTGCCGCATTGCCGCGCGGCTACTACTGGTTGCGCTTCGACAACGGCCACAAGGTTTCCTTTGCCGTGCTGGACGATCCGGCGACGCGCGTCGTCGATCCTGAAAGGGGGTTCGCGACGTGCGGTGGGCCACTGGTCGATGCCGAGCTGGACTGTCCGTGGTACGGCGGCGACACCGTGGCGTTCGCAACGGACTTGCTGACGTGGATGGGGGCCGCCTGGGTGCGGCACGGGGCGTGGATGGATCACATGCTGAAGAAGGATGGTTCCATCGACTTCAACTGCGAAGAGAGCCGCCGTCTGGAGATCGCGCAGACTCTGACGAAGCGCGGCATTCGCGTGTGCGCCGTCATCACGGGGCATCCGCTGTCGGCGCCCGGCAGCCGCGACCTCGCCGAAGTGAGCCGCTGCTGGCGGCTGATGGGCGAGCAGATCGGCACGGGCATCGCGGCCGTCGAATTCCAGAACGAGTGCGACGCGCGGGGCGCACCGCCGTGGGGCGTGGCGTCCGAACTCAAGGCGGCGCTGTACGGCCTTCGGCTGGGCAATTCAACCGTCCGGCTGGGGAATCCGGCCATCACGGGTATGCGCCGCGACTTCTACGTGAACGGGCTTTGGGACAACGGCGTCGCGCGGTACACGGACTTCGTCAACTACCACTACTACGGCTCGTCGGCGCAGTTCCCCGCGTCACTGGCCTACATGCGCCAGCGCGACGGACGCCACGGGTTGTGGGAGCGCGAACTGTGGATCACCGAGCAGGGGGCCTACACCGAGGGATTCGGACGGGAGCCGGGCGTCGGACGCTGGGCGCGGTTTTCGCGGCATTCGGAGGGACAGGAACTGGCCGTCGCCGAGTATCTCGTCAAGAACCAGCTGCTGAACCGGATGCTCGGCGTCAAGCACACGTTCTCGTGGACGCTTTCGCCGTTCAACGAGTACAATGGGGCGAAGGATTGGTCGTTCGGACTGCGGCGGGACGGCCTGGTCAAGCCGGGCTATGCCGCGTTCGCGACGATGGCGCGGGAACTCGGCACGGGGACGTGTGTCGGCAGCTTCAACGTGCCGCGCGAGGTGACGGGTGTGCTGACCTACCTCTATCGAATGCCCGACGGCACGTACACGCTCGCCTACTGGAGCTGCACCGAGGTTGACAGCGAATACCATGGGCAGAACGGGTTCCGCGAACCGACATTGGAGGAGCGCACGACGTCCATCCCGGCGGCAGACGGAACCTACCGCAACGTCGACATGTGCGGCTCCGTCTCCTCCCTCGCGGCGACGAAAGGCCGTCTGCGCCTGACGGCACAGCGGTATCCGCAGTACGTTTCGGGACTTCGCTACGAGACGCTGGAGGACAAGACGGTGTATCCGGCCGTCGATCCTGGACGTTCAGATGTCCCGTGGCGTGCGGACGATGCGGATCTCTCCATCGTGATGCGCGTCGATGCCAATCGTGATGACTTCTGGCACCAGACGCGCGGCGACCGGTGTGACGTGCCGCTCACGCTCACGAACGCCGTCGGACGCCTCTCGTTCGAGTGCTGGAATCTCTCCGACGTCGTCCAGACGGGCACGGTGCGCGTCGTGGAAGGTCCGCTGGCCTGTGACGGCCTGGAGAAGCCGCTGGTGATTCCGCCGCGCGGCAAGCTCACGTTTACGGGCATGGTGCGCTGCGAGCAGGTCGGCGCGGACGCGCCGACGAAGTTTGCGCTCGTCGGGACGTTCAACGGAAAGAAGACCACGCCGCTTGCGTTCGCGTTCGGCAAGAAATGTGACAAGGAGACCAAATGAAGAGACTGATCTGCGCGGCGGCGCTGGCCGCCGCAGGGCTGGCTGTCGCCGGCAACTGGGAACCGTTTGCGGGCAATCCCGTCCTCGGCAACAGGAGACTCGGCACGTGCTTCGACGTGAACGTCGTCACGAACGGCCCCGCGCCCTACACGATGTATTTCTCGTGGCGTCCGAAGAAGGCGATTGCGCTCGTGCGGAGCGAGGACGGCCTTTCGTGGACGCAGGAGCCGGAAATCTGCCTGAAGGCGAATCCGGCGAGCGGCTGGGAGGACGACCTCAACCGCAGCTGCACCGTCTACAAGGACGGCATCTGGCACATGTGGTACACGGGCCAGTCGAAGGGCTGGTCGCGCATCGGCTACGCGACGTCGACGGACGGCGTCCACTTTACGCGCGTGCGCCGCGAGCCGGTTCTCGTGCCGGAGCATCCGCACGAGACGCCCTCGACGATGAATCCCTATGTGCGCTGGGATGCCGCGCGCGGCGTGTGGCGCATGTGGTATGCGGGCGGCGAACAGCACGAGCCGAACGTTCTCTGCTACGCCGAATCCGAAGACGGCCTGACGTGGAGGAAATGGGAGAAGAACCCGTTCTTCACGAAAGGCCCCGAAGAGTCGTGGGATCGCGACCGCGTCGGCGCGTGCGAGGTGCATCCGCTGCCGGACGGCCGCTGGGCGATGTTCTACATCGGCTATTCCGACATCGACACGGCGCGCATCGGCTGCGCGATTTCGGCGGACGGCCTGACGGGCTGGAAGCGCCTGCCGCAGAACCCGATCGTCGCGCCCGACCTCGGCACGTGGAACGCGAGCGCGTGCTACAAGCCGTCCGTCGTCCGCGACGAAAAGAACAACCGCTGGATGCTCTGGTACAACGGCCGCAACGGCGCGCCCGAATATGTCGGTCTCGCCTTGCACGAGGGACTGGATCTGGAAGCTCCCGCCCGGGCGCCGGACGAGACGGTCAGCCGACTGTCGGATTATGTGCGCCGTTTCAACGCGGATGATGTGGAACTCTATACGAACGCGATTCCGAACGCGGCGGCGGAGGCGTTCCTGCTCCAGAACGTGCCGCGCTTCGCCTGTCCCGACAAGGACATCGAGCGCACCTACTACTTCCGCTGGTGGACGTTCCGCAAGCATCTGCGCAAGGGCGGTAACGGCGACTGGCGCGTGACGGAGTTCCTGCCGAAAGTGTCCTGGAGCGGCGCGGACAACACGATCGTCTGTCCGGCGGGGCATCACCTGCGCGAGGGCCGGTGGCTGCATGATGCGCAGATCCTTGCGGACAACGCGCGCTTCTGGCTCGCTGACCCGTCGGCGACGCACCGCTGGGACTACGCGAGCTGGCTCTTCACGGGAACGGAACTGCTGGCCGAGGTGACGGGGCGCGACACCTTGCCGGTGGAGCTTCTGGATGACGCGGTGCGGTACTGGGAGCGATGGGAGAAAGGCTTTACGCGCGACGGCGGCTGGCCGATGGGCGGTGATGGAAAGGGCGGTTTCCTCTCCATCGACAACCGCGAGGGAACCGAGTACTCGCTCGGCGGCAACGGCTACAAGCCGCTGTTCCTGTCCGCGATGTGGCGCGAGGCGCGTACCATCGCCGCCGTGGCGCGCCGGAGCGGACGCGCGGATCTCGCCGAACGCTTTGACGCCAAGGCGGAGGGCGTCCGCCAGTCGCTTCTGGCGAACTGCTGGAATCCCGACGTCGGCTTCTTCACCACGCGCCCGAAGGACGGCGTGCGCGGCACGGTGCGCGAACTGCACGGCTACGCGCCGTGGTATTTCGGCGTGCCGACGGACGGACGCAAGCCCGACTGGGCGCAACTCGCCGATCCGCAGGGATTCGCCGCGCGCTTCGGCCTGACGTTCCCGGAACGCCGCGCCAAGGGCTTTGCCCTCGACTACAAGGGACATGAGTGCAAGTGGAACGGACCGAGCTGGCCGTATGCGACGTCTGTCGCGCTGACGGCGTTTGCGAACGACCTGCATACGCGCGGCGGAGGTTCAGCGGCGGAACGTGAACGCTTCGGCTTTCTCCTGTGGCAGTACGCCGCGCAGCAAAAGCGGACGCAGGACTGGCGGACGGAGGGCGATTTCCGCGTCGTGCCGTGGATAGACGAGAACCTGCATCCCGACAAGTCGGAATGGATCGCGCGCAAGATCATCCTCGACACGCCGGCGATGCGCGACCGCTTCCCGAAGGAGCGCGGCAAGGACTACAACCATTCGACGTTCTGCGACCTCGTGATCTCCGGGCTCGTCGGCCTTGTGCCGGACGGTGCGCGCGGGTTTGCGGTCGATCCGCTCTGTCCGCAGGCATGGGACTGGTTCGTCCTGGAAGATGTGCGCTACCGGGGCCACGCCGTGTCGGTGCGCTGGCAGCGCGGCGAAGGCCTGACCGTCACGGTCGACGGGCGCGTGGCCGCACAGCGGCCGACGCTCGGACGGCTCGACGTCAAGCTGCCCGGTGTCGGCGCCACCGCCGCGCGTCCCGTGCCGCGCAAGGCCCTGCTGGACCGCCTGAACGACGGCCCCGACGTCTACGGCATCGTCCACTGGGGACTCAACACCTACACCGACCGCGAGTGGGGCTACGGCGACGAAGACCCGAAGGCCCTCGATCCGAAGGCGTTTGACGCCGACCAGATCGTCGGCGCGTGCAGGGACGGCGGCCTCGGCGGGCTCATCATCGTCGCCAAGCACCACGACGGCTTCTGCCTCTGGCCGACGAAGACGACGGAGCACAACATCACGCGCACGCCGTTTCGCGGCGGCAAGGGCGACTACGTGCGCGAAATGGAGCGCGCCTGCCGTCAGGCCGGACTCAAGTTCGGCGTCTACGTCTCGCCTTGGGACCGCAATTCCGCGCATTACGGCACGGAGAAGTACGTCGAGCTCTACCACGCCCAGATCAGGGAGCTGCTGTCGGGCGACTACGGCGAGGTGTTCGAGATGTGGTTCGACGGCGCCAACGGCGGCGACGGCTGGTACGGCGGCGCGCGGGAACGGCGCACCATCCCTGCGAACTACTACCGCTTCGACGAGGTCTTCACGTTTGTGCGCGCCCTTCAGCCGAACGTCTGCATCTTCGCCGGAGAGAACGACCGGTCCGACTTCCGCTGGCCGGGAAACGAGCGCGGCGAGCTCATCAATGACTCGCGCGCGACCGTCGTGTCCGTCGGCGGCTTCGTGAACGGCGCGTGCGGAAACCCCGACTACGCCTATCTGATCAACAGCGGGCTGCCCAGCGGCGCGTTCTTCCGCGTCTGCGAAGCGGACTTCCCGCTGCGCAGGGGCTGGTTCTACCACGAACGAGAGCGCGGCACGACGAAGAGCCCGACGTTCCTCCTGAAGATCTATCTCCGAACCGTCGGCAACGGAGGGACGATGAACATCGGCATCGCGCCCAACCGCGACGGGCGGCTGGACGACGAGGACGTCCGCGCGCTCCGGGGCTTTGCCGCACTGAAGGCGGCCTTCTTTGCCCATGAGGTCACCGAAGACGCGCAGCCGTTCAACGCGGTCGTCCTGGCGGAAGACCTCTCCAAGGGCGAACAGGTCGACCACTGGACGCTGCTCGGCGACGGTGCGGGGCTCGTCAGCGGACGCGCCATCGGCCGCCGCCGCATCCGCATCCTCGACAGGGTTGTCGCCCCGCAGAAGGTCGAGCTGCGCGTCACGGCCGACGGCGGCGACCTGCAGCCCGTCAAGATCCGCCGCTATCTCGTCCCCGCCGAACTCCTCGCGCGCCTCCGCCAGACGGCGGACAGCGGAGAGGAGACGGACACGGCGAAGTGGATGACCCAATCGACAGGCGAGAAGCCGAAACGGCTTCACGGGCGGCAAGATCCAGCCGCGCGGCGTGTGGGTATTTCGCAAGCGTCCTGCAATGCGCCTCCGAAAGCGGCACGATTCGCGGGCCCTGGAAGCACCTTGCGCCGCTCTACACGCGCGATGGCGGACATGGCATGCTCTTCCGCACGTTCGACGGTGAACTGACGCTCACCCTCCACCAGCCGAACACGTCGCCCAACGAGCGGATGCGGCTCTATCCCGTCGAAGAGACGCCCACAGGCCTCAAGCTTAAGCCAGCGGAACGATAATAGCTTGACAGTTTCAGCCTACGGCGTTTAACACGGAGGTTTCCGAGGAACGAAGACACGGAGGTTTTGAGATGTCGGAAAGCGACAGCAATACCAACATCATGTCCATGACTTTAACAATCATTCATCTCATGGCGACGGTGTTCGGCGCTCCGTCCGCCGAGACAATCCGCGTCGGCTCCTACAACATCCGCCTGTCCGGCGACTGGGCCAAGAAGGCGGACGGCGCGAACTGCTGGGACTTGCGCAAGGCGGATCTCGTGGCGCTCGTGAAGAAGTTGGATCTGGATGCATTTGGACTTCAGGAGGTCTGTCCCGACCAGGCGGCGTACCTGCGCGAGCATCTGCCCGATTACGCCTTCGTCGGCGACCATTGCGGCGCGGATCGGAAGTCGGACGAGGCATCGCCGGTCTTCTACCGCAAGAGTCGGTTCGAGGCGGAGAAGTCCGGCACGTTCTGGCTGTCGGAGACGCCTGACGTGCCCGGACGAAAGGGCTGGGGCGCGGCCTGTCCCCGCGTCTGCTCGTACCTGATTCTCCGCGAGAAGGCGACGGGGCGTCGCTTCTGCTTCGCCAACACCCACACGGATCACGTCTCCGAACTGGCGCGCGAAAAGGGCATGCTGCTCGTCATTTCGCGCATGCGGGAGTTCGGGAAGGGCGCGCCGATCGTCTTCACGGGCGACCACAACTGCCGCTACGGCGACAAGCCGGCGGTTGCGGTGCGGCGGGTGCTGAAGGACGCGCGGGACATCGCCGAGAAGACGTCCGGCCCGCACAACACGTATCAGGGCTTTGGCAAGTACAAGGACGGCCCGGTCCGCGTGGACGGCCAGAAGTTCGACGACTACTGCATCGACTACATCTACGTCTCGGACGGCACGCGCGTCCTCGACTTTACGACGCATGACGATTTCCGCCCCGGCACCCAGCTGTATCCGAGCGACCACTTCCCGGTCACCGCGACCCTCGTACTGCCTGTGGGACAGTCCCCCGATTGACAGTTCGTCAACGCACGGCGTCTATATTTGCTATAATATGAACGTGAGGAGGGTGAGGCGATGTGCATGCTTGATGTGATTCATTCAAAGCGCGATGAACTGTATGACATCGCACAAAAGAACAAGGCGGACAGGCTTTGGGTCTTTGGTTCTGTCGCCCGAAAGGAAGAGACTCCCGACAGTGACATTGATTTCCTTGTCGAATTTAACCGCGACGCCACTTTGCTGGATCATGGGCGTCTGTACAATGCGCTGAATGCGATTTTCAGCCGAGGCGTGGATGTCGTTGACCGTGGAGGGATTAAGCGGGGCTCGGTTTTCTCCAAGACGGTAGCCCGCGACATGGTGGCCGTATGACGATTGACCCTAACCATGATCCGTCTGCGCGCGTCGAGGATATGCTTGACGCCATTGCGGCCATCAAGGAGAGTGTCGCGGATGTGACGTATGAACAGTTCCTCGCCAATCGCGAAAAACGCCAGAGTGTCGCCTATAACATCGAAATCATCGGGGAGGCGGCAAATGCCATTTCGCGTGAGGTCCAGGACAAATACCCGGCGATTCCTTGGAGTGATTTCATCGGCATGCGCAACGTGCTGATTCACGGATACGTGAAGACCAATTGGCAGACCGTCTGGAATACGGCCCGCCGTGAAATGGATAGCCTTGAAGCGAACCTGAAAGATTTGCTGGCGGCCTATCCATGGCCGTTGCTGTGAATGGTTGAGTTTTGATTATTGGAGTCTTTAGAGGCCTGTCCATGAATTTGTGGGGACAGCCCCCAGATTGACTGTTGCGACTAAAAGGCGTCTTGCCGAATGAAAAGACGGCCAAGCTGAATTTGATCGTCTGCGGCAGCATCAGTCGCCTGATGAACAGGATCTTCGTGCAACGGCTGATGGACGAGGGCGCGTTTACGCGGGAGGCGATGATTCGGACGATTTTCTCCGAAGGGTCTTTGTTCTTGGACGAGGGAATGTCGCTGTTGGTTCAGGAATTCGGCCGCGACTACGAGACGTAGACGGGTTCGCGAACCGTCTCGACTTCTGCGAAGTCAAGCATGATGTGCGGCGGTTCGATGAATCCGTCCTGCGTCGGAAAGCTGAGGCGTTCTTTGCGGCAAATCCTCAGAAGAGCACACGTCAGGTCGGCTATCGCGGCCTCTCGCTGCGGGACATGTAGCGTTGCGTGTACGGAATTCTTCTAAGCCGAAGGTGGGCGGAGGTGTGGGCGGAAAGAATTTGGTATAATGTGCCGCACGAAATGAAAAGCGATTCAACAAAGAAGTGGGAGGCGCGCCCGTGAGCGACCTGAAGACGCCGCCGCACAGCCTGGAGGCCGAGCGCGCGCTGCTGGGGTCGATCCTGCTGGACGCGAACGGGCGCGGCGACGAGCGCGTGATGGACGAGTGCCGCAGCCAGGGCGTGATCGACGAGACGTTCTACGGGCCGGCGAACCGCCTCATCTACGCGACGATGCTCCAGATGGCGATGACGTCGAAGCCGCTCGACGCGCTGACGCTCATCGAGGAGCTCAAGCGGGAGAACCGCCTCGACACGGTCGGCGGCATCGGCTACATCCAGTCGCTGATCGACCAGGTGCCGACGACGGCGCACGCCGAGCACTACCTCGGCATCGTGAAGGCGAAGTACCTGCGGCGGCTCCTGATCGAGCGGGCGACGAAGGTCGTCGAGAAGGGGTATGACGAGAACGAGTACCCCGACCCGCAGGTCGTCCTCGGCGAGGCCGAGAAGACGTTCCTCGAAATCGGCGGCGCGCGCGGCACGACCGCCCCGTGGGAGACGGCCGTCGAAGACAGCTACGCGCGCATCGACCGCATGTTCGAGTCGGGCGGGCGCCTGATGGAGGGCCTGTCGACCGGCTACAAGTACCTCGACGAGACGCTGCAGGGGCTGAAGCCCGCCGAAATGATCGTCATCGCCGCGCGTCCGTCCGTCGGCAAGACGTCGCTCGCGATGAACATCGCCGAGTCCGTCGCGCTCGGGCAGATGATCTCGACGGAAATGCCCGTGCCCTACGACGAGGGCAAGCGCCACCCCGTCGCGATCTTCTCGCTGGAAATGCCCGTCGAGCAGCTGACGAAGCGCATGCTCGCCGGGCGCGCGAAGATCAACATGTGGCGGCTGAACCGCAACCTCGTCTCCAAGAACGAGAAGGTCGAGATGACGGACAACCTGATGCGCGCCTGCGGCGAGCTGAAGGGCGCGCCGATCTACGTGGACGACACGGCCGGCCTCGACGTCATGGACCTCCGGGCGCGGGCGCGCCGCATGAAGAAGAAGCACGGCATCGAGCTCATCGTCATCGACTACCTCCAGCTCTGCAACTGCCGCGAGGGCGCGCGCCAGAGCCGCCAGATCGAGGTGTCGATGATCTCCCAGCAGATCAAGGCGATGGCGAAGGAGCTGAAGGTGCCGGTGATCGTGCTCTCGCAGCTCTCGCGCGCGAACGAGCAGCGCGGCGACAAGAACGAGAAGCCGAAGCTCTCCGACCTGCGCGACTCGGGCGCGATCGAGCAGGACGCGGACGTCGTCTTCCTCCTGCGGCGCCCGAGCCGGACGGCGGGGGCGGACAACGCGGATGACAAGACGCTCGCGATCGTCGACATCGCGAAGAACCGCAACGGCGAGACGGGCGAGGTGGAGATGAGCTTCGTGCGCGAGTGGACGCGCTTCCTCGACCGCGAGCCGGTCTCGAAGTCGGTCGAGAACTTCGAGTCGTCCGAACAGGTGCCCGAGCAGGGCGAGTTCGTGGCCGACCCGCTGGCCTGACGAACCGAGACGTCATCGGAAGCGTTTAAGATGTAAAAAGGACAAAACGACCTGATGGAAAAGTTGATTCAGACGTTCTTGGCGGGCGGGCCGGTCATGTGGCCGATCCTTGGCCTGTCGGTTCTCGGCCTCGCGATCCTGATCTGGAAGGCGCTCGCGTTCCGGGCGGGCCGCCGCGATGGGAAGGGCCTCACGATCGTCTCGACGATTATCACGGCCGAGCCGATGCTCGGCATCCTCGGCACGGTGACGGGCATCATGCAGACGTTCGGCGCGCTGAACGGCGCGGACGGCGTCGCGAACCCGATGGCGGCGACGGCGGGCATCGGCGAGGCGCTGATCACGACGGCGGCGGGGCTCATCGCCTCGCTTGTGCTGCTCTTCCCCTACAACATCCTGGAGCGCCATGCCGAAGACTAGGCGGCGGCGCGGCGCGCGGCTGGAGATGACGTCGCTCATGGACGTCATGTTCCTTGTCCTTGTCTTCTTCATCTACTGCATCTTCGACATGACGGTGCACAAGGGCCTCAAGGTCGACCTGCCGAACGCGGCGGGGGCGGACGAGAAGGGCGAGCGGGTCGTCCTGACGATCGGGCCGGACGACGCATTGCAGTTCAACGGCGAAGCGACGACGCGCGCGGCGGCGCTTGCGAAGGTGAAGGGCCTCTATGCGGCGGACATGAAACTGCCCGTGCTGATCTCCGGAGACCGCAAGTCGTCGTTGGGCACAGGCATCGAGCTGCTGGCCGAGCTGAAGGCGGCGGGGGTCGAGAAGGTCAGCTTTCAGGTGAGCGGCAAGCCGTGAGATTCGGCGTCGCCATTTTCCTGTCGATTCTGTTCCACGCGGCGCTCGCGGCGGCGCTGGCGGTCTACGTCGAATATGCGCCGGCGCCGGACGCGCTTGCGCAGCTTGACCTGTCGAGCGTCGAGCTGTCGTTCGCCGAGACGGAGGACGAGACGGCGGCGGTTCAGCCCACGCTGGCATCCACGCCGGAAGAGCCCGTGCCCGACGAGCCGCCGCCCGAGCCGGAGCGTCCGCCAGCGAGCGAGCCGCCGAAGGAGCTGCCGCCCGACTTGGAGGCGCTGAAGTTGCCGGAGCCTGCGCCGGAGCGTCCGCCGGTGGAGACGCCGGTCGTCGAGACGCCGAAAGAGGAGCCGCGAAAGGAACCGCCGCGTCCGCCCGTCGCCGCGTCGGCCCCCGCGCCGACGGTCGCGCCGCGTCAGGCGCGGGTCGATGCGCCGCCGCGTCCGCGCAAGAGCATCAAGCCCGACTATCCGAAAGGGGCGCGCTTGCGCGGCGAGCAGGGCGACGTGCAGCTGGAGATCGAAGTCACCGCGTCCGGTGCGGTCGGCGAGGTGAAGGTCGTCACCTCCAGCGGCTACCCGGAACTGGACGAAGCGGCGGTCAAGGCCGTGAAAGCGGCGCACTTCACGCCGGCCAAGCGCGGCCGCCAGCCGGTTTCGTCGACGGCGAAGATCACGCTCACGTTCAAGCTGAAGTGACGTAGGCCGGGCAGCGGCTTGTTTGCGAGAGGCGTAAATGGTATACTTTCCCGACAAAGGAGGCTTGGCAGGTTCTTGAACACTGTCTGAAAAGGTGATCACGATGAGCTATTTCTTGATGATTCTGGTCGGTGCGGTGCTGGTGAACAACTTCGTTCTCAGCCGATTTCTCGGCTGTTGTCCGTTTTTGGGCGTCTCGAAGAAGACGGAGACGGCGCTCGGCATGTCTGGCGCGGTCGTCTTCGTCATGACGGTCGCCGCCGCCGTGACGTGGTGCCTCGACCACTGGCTGCTGCAGCCGAACGGGCTCGGCTACATCCACACGCTCGCGTTCATCCTCGTCATCGCCGCGCTCGTGCAGTTCATCGACATCGCGATGAAGCGGTTTCTGCCGCCCCTGCACGCCGCGCTCGGCATCTTCCTGCCGCTCATCACGACGAACTGCGCCGTCCTCGGCGTCGCGGAGATCAACTGCAAGCAGGGGACGGGATTCTTTGAGTCGGTCTTCTTCTCGTTTGCGGCGGCGGTCGGCTTCGGCGTCGCGCTGCTCATCTTTTCGGGCATCCGCGAGAAGCTCGCCCATGCCGACCCGCCGCGCTGCTTTCGCGGCATCGCGGTCGCGCTCGTCACGGCGGGGCTGCTGAGCCTTGCGTTCATGGGCTTCAGCGGGCTCGTGAAGCTGCCGTATTGACGATTCAGGGGCGTGAACGGCCGCCGCGACGCGAAACCTAGAACCTCTCACGAAAATCAGGAACCCTCATGACAACAGCTATTCTCATCATCGCAGGCATTGGGTTGGTCGCGGCGGTCGTGCTCGCGGTCGCCGACCGATATCTCTCCGTGCGCGAGGATCCGCGCATCGGGCTTGTCACGGCGGCCTTGCCGGGGGCGAACTGCGGCGGCTGCGGGTTCGCCGGCTGCGACGGCTATGCGCGCGCGCTCGTCGCGGGCACGGCGCCGAACGGGGCGTGTGCGGCGGGCGGCGAGGCGTGTGCGGCGGCCGTCGCGAAGATTCTGGGCGTCGCGGCGACGGCGACGGAACGCCGCGTCGCGCTTGTGCGGTGCTGCGGCACGCGGTCGGAGGCGATTCGCGTCGGCGACTACAACGGCATCTGCGACTGTGCGGTTGCGGCGGCGACGGCGGGCGGCGACAAGGGCTGCACCTATGGCTGCCTCGGCTATGGGGCGTGCGCGAACGTCTGCCCGAAGCACGCAATCTCCGTCGTGGACGGCCTCGCGAAGGTCGACAAGCGGCTCTGCATCGGCTGCGGCAAGTGCGTGACGGCGTGTCCGAAGCGCATCATCGAGCTCGTGCCGGCCTCCGCGACGATCCACGTCCTCTGCGCGAACCCGGACAAGGGCCCGGCCGTCCGCAAGGTCTGCGGCGTCGGCTGCCTCGGCTGCCACCTCTGCGAGAAGAATTCCGGCGGCAAGGAGGCGAACCACTTCACGTTCCAGGGCTTTCTCGCGAAGGTCAACTACGCGAATCCGCCGACGGACGAGCAGATCGTCGCGAAGTGCCCCGCGAAGTGCATGGCCGTCGATCCGCATTTCGAGACGGGACATTGAGCGCGGCGTGGCGCGCGATGTCGCGGGGGGCGATTGACTTCCTCGCGAACGACATGATATAATCCCTCAAACAATAACGAGGTCCTGTAGCTCATCCGGACAGAGCAGCTGCCTTCTAAGCAGCGGGTAGTGGGTTCGAGTCCCGCCAGGACCGCCAAGACAAGAAGAGGAGACGGAGCGGATGGACAAAAGTGGTTTTCTGTTGGCGGGTGCGGCCTTGCTGCTGCTGGCGGGGTGCACGGGCAGAGGCGGTGCGGCCGAGCCGATTCGCGTGGGAACCTACAACATCCGCATGTCTCAGGGCGATCGCAAGACGGAGAACGCCTGGGAGAACCGCAGGGATGACCTCGTGGCGCTGGTGCGGCGCATGAATCTGGATGCGTTCGGCCTGCAGGAGGTCTGTCCCGACCAAGCGGCGTATCTGCGCGAGAAGCTGCCGGAATACGCGTTCGTCGGTGACCATCGCGGTGCCGACCGCAAGTCGGACGAGGCCTCTCCGGTCTTCTACCGAAAGGATCGGTTCGAGGCGGAGAAGTCCGGGACGTTCTGGCTCTCGGAGACGCCGGAGGTTCCGGCCTCGAAGAGCTGGGGCACGGCCTGTACGCGCGTCTGCTCATATCTGGTGCTGCGCGACAGGCGCACCGGCAAGCGTTTCTGCTTTGCCAACACGCACACCGACCATGTTTCGGAGCTTGCGCGGGAGAAGGGCATGCTGCTGATCGTCGAGCGGATGTGGGCGTTCGGGCATGGCGCGCCCATCGTCTTCACGGGCGACCACAACAACACCGAGATCGAGAAGCCCGCGCGCCGCGTGGCGAGCGTCCTGCAAAACGCGCTTTACGCCTCGGCGTCCGCGCCGCGCGGCCCGTGGCGGACGTGGAACGGCTGGCGCTGGCAGGCGCAGGAGGTGACGACGGCGGAAGCCCTCGCCCTGCCGAAAGACGTCCGCAACATTCCGAACAACGACATGCGGGCGGCCTTGACCGCCATTGCGGCGGGAACGGCGAATCCGGCGCAGGCGTTCTACGGGCGTTGCTCTGGCCCGCGAATCGACTACATCTACGTGTCGGACGGCGTGCGGGTGCTGGACTACGAGACGGTCGGCGATCCGCGTCCCGGTCGCACGACGTATCCCAGCGACCATTTCCCGGTCACGGCGACGGTCTTCCTGCCGTGAAGACGTGCGGATGGCTGCTGTCCGCCGCCGCGCTGACCGCCCAGCCGACGGTCAGCCCCGACGTCCTGGAGCCGAGCGTCCAGAACGAGGTCGACCATGCCGTGGCGCGCGCGGGCGACTTCGTGACGAACGCCTGGACGGTGGCGATGGCGGACTTTGCGCGGCTCTACGAGACGAACGGCTTGAACGCGACCGAGGCGGCGATCCGGCTCGTCTCGGCGCAGCGTCCCGACGGACGCTGGCTCGTCGGGACGAACGACGTCACGGCGGCGGCGGTTCGCATCTTGAAGGACCTGTCCGGGGAGGACGGCCGATGACGAGCCGCGAGATCCTCTATCTGCACGGTTTCGCCTCTTCGGGCGCGAGCGGCACGGTCGAGATCCTGCGCAAGGAGTTCCTCGGCACGAGCGACCGCGACCGCGTGAAGGTCGTCGCGCCCGACATCCCGGTCGATCCGGCGGAGGCCCTGCCGATGCTGAAGGCGCTCGTCGAGAAGGATCAGCCGGCGCTCATCGTCGGCACGTCGATGGGCGCGATGTACGCCCAGCAGTTCCATGGGTTCGAGCGCATCTGCGTGAATCCGTGCTTTGCGCTTTCGAAGAAATACGACATTCTCCACGTCGGCAAGCACAAGTGGCTCAACCGTCGGCGGGACGGCGCGCTGGAGTTCCACGTGACGAAGGAGACGGTGCGCCACTTCGAGGAGATGGAGGCGCGGCAGTTCGACGGCGTCGACGAGGTCGACCAGCTCTTCTGCCACGGGCTCTTCGGCGACGAGGACGCGCTCTGCCTGCCGGAGCGCACGACGTTCGAGCGCCACTACCCCGGCTGTTCGCGGCTCTTCCATGGCGGACACCGCCTCAACGCGGAACTCGTCCATCACGTGCTCATCCCCGCCATCCGCGAGCTGAACGTCTTCTGAGGCCGCGCTTGACATACCTACCAGGCGGTAGGTATAATACAAAACTTATGAAGATGTGGAAGGGGAATGTCTTGGCAGGGCTTGCGCTGACGGTTGCCGTTGGCTGCACGACGATCTTTGACGCGCGCGAAGCGCAGGAGGCGGTTCGCCCGAAGGGCGAGGACGCATCCGGCGGCGAGGCTGCGCCGCAGGTCGACTTCCGCGCGTGGCCGCTGGCGAGACTGGTCGACTTTGCGCTGACGAACCGTCCGTCCGTCGTCTCGAAGGCCTTGGCCGTGCGGGACGCGCGGCTCGCGCTCAAGGCCCTTGCGGCCGACGCGCCGATTTTAAGCGACACGCCGTGGACGGCGCCGTCGCTGTCCGTCTCCGGCGGGCACAGCGAAGCGAGCGAAGCCGTTCGGCTTGATGACGGCAGCCTTTGGCGGACGAAGGGCGGGCCGTCCGCCGCGCTGTCGCTGGAGCTTCTCGTCTACGACTTCGGGCGGTATGCGGCGAAGGCCCGTGCGCAGGCCGAACAGGTCGTTGCGGCCGAACAGGCTCTGGCGGAGGCGGGGTTCGCGGTCTTTCAGGAGGTGGCGGAGGCCTACTTCGACTTCTTCGAGCGGCGCGCGCTCCTGGAGGTCGCGCAGACGAACGCGCAGCAGTATGCGGCGCACCTGTCGCAGGCGGAGGAGCGTCGTCAGGCGGGCGAGGCCAACCGGCTGGACGTTCTGCGGGCGCGGCTGGACCTAGCGCAGGCCGAACAGGCGGTCGTCGCGGCGTCGAACCGTGTCGACACGACGGGAGCGACGCTGCTGAAGGACCTCGGCATCGACGTGTCGCGCGGCACGTGGCAGGCGGCGTTCGGCACGGATCCGGTCGGAATCGCGTCGGTGCGTCGCGGGTTTGCGGCGACGGACGAGGACGTCGGCGCGGCCTTCGCGTTCGCGCGCACGAACGCGCCCGCGTTGCGCGTCGCCCGCGCGAAGCTGCGCGCGGCCTCGCACACGGTTGACGCGGCGGTCGCCGACCTGTTCCCGTCCGTCTCGGCGACGGCGTCGCTCAGCTGGACGGATCCGCTCTGGGTCTTCCGCTGGGGCGTCACGGCGTCGCAGACGCTCTTTCAGGGCTTCCGCAAGACGACGGCTGTCGACCGGGCGGTCGTCGCGCTCGAAAGCGCGGCGGCGGACGTGGACGCGGCCGAGCAGGACCTGTCGGTCTCGTTGGAGACGGCGGTCGCGAACCGCGACAACGCGCGCGAGGCCGTCTCCAGCGCACGTGCCGCAGTTCGCAGTGCGGCGGAGAACCTTGACACGGTGCGCGAGCAGTTCGCCATTGGCAGCGCGAGCCGCGTCGACCTCTCGGAGGCGATCGCGTCCGATTCCCAGGCGCGCGGCGACTGCATCTCGGCCTTCTACGACGGACAGCGCGCCGAAGCGGCGCTTTTCGCGCGGACGGGGCGCGTGCCGCGCTTTCGCGAAGCGGTCGTGCGCGAGACGCCGTGAGCGACGGCGGGCGCCGCCCCCCTTGGCAGACGGCGGTGCGGGATGGTATAATACAACCGCACGGCAACCGTGCGAATCACCACTAAACCGAAAAAGGAACAGACGGACATGAGCTACGCGGAAGCGAAGAAACGGTATGCGAAGATCGGCATCGACACGGAGAAGGTGCTGAAGGATCTCGCGAAAATCTCCATCTCCCTCCACTGCTGGCAGGGCGATGACGTCGGCGGCTTCGAGACGACGGGCGGCGCCTCGGGCGGCATCCAGACGACGGGCAACTACCCCGGCAAGGCGCGCACGCCGGACGAGCTCATGAAAGACCTCGAGTTCGCGCTGTCGCTCATCCCCGGCAAGCACCGCGTCAACCTCCACGCCTGCTACGGCATCCACAAGGGGACGGTGACCGACCGCGACCAGCTCACGGAGAAGAACTTCGAGCCGTGGGTGAAGTGGGCGAAGAAGACCGGCGTCAAGCTCGACTTCAACCCGACGTTCTTCTCGCATCCGAAGGCGGCGGACGGCCTGACGCTCTCGAACCCCGACCCGAAGATCCGCAAGTTCTGGATTCAGCACGGCATCCAGTGCCTGAAGATCGGCGAATACTTCGCGAAGGAGCTGAAGTCGCCCTGCGGCATCAACTTCTGGTGCCCCGACGGCTACAAGGACGAGCCCTCGGACCGCCTCGGGCCGCGCCAGCGCATGGCCGACTCGCTCGACAAGATCTTCGCGTACAAGTACGACAAGAAGGCCGTCATCCCGTTCCTGGAGTCGAAGCTCTTCGGCATCGGCGTCGAGAGCTACACGGTGAACTCGCACGAGTTCGTGATGGGCTACGCGATGAAGGCGAAGATCCTCGCGCTCCTCGACATGGGACACTTCCACCTCACCGAGTCGGTGGCGGACAAGATCAGCTCGTTCCTCATGACGTTCGGCAAGGTCGCGTTCCACATTTCGCGCCCCGTCCGCTGGGACTCCGACCACGTCATCCGCCAGAACGACGACCTCCGCGCCGCCGCGCAGGAGATCGTGAAGATGGATCCGAAGAACTTCATCATCGCGCTCGACTACTTTGACGCGTCGATCAACCGCGTTGCGGCGTGGGTGCTCGGCATGCGGAACATGCAGAAGGAGCTCCTGAAGGCGATGCTCACGCCGTGGAAGGACCTGACGAAGCTCCAGAACGCGGGCCGCTTCACCGAGCAGCTCGTCTTGCAGGAGGAGTACAAGAACTACCCGTCGGAGGAGATCTGGGCGGAGTTCTGCGCGCGCGCGGGCGTCGTCGCCGACGAGGCGTGGCTCGCGTCCGTCGGGCAGTACGAGCGGGACGTCCTCTTCAAGCGGGGCTAAACCATGAATGCAACAGCGGGCACGCTCATCTGTGCGCTTGGCGGCATCGCCGGCGCGACCTTCGCGCTGCCGTTTCGCGGCGTGAAGGGCATGAGGTACGAATCCTACTGGTTCGTCTATGCCGTCGTCGGGCTTGTGGTCGTTCCCCTGGCCCTGGCGGCGGCGACGTGCCCGGGCCTTTGGGGGCTCATCGGCGGCGCCGAGCCGACGACGCTTGCGCGTTGCGTCGGCTTCGGCGCGCTCTGGGGCGTCGGCGGCCTCACGTGGGGGCTCATGATCCGCTACCTCGGCATCGGGCTGGGGCTGGCGATCGGCTGCGGGCTCTGCTCGGCGACCGGGACGCTGATTCCGCCGCTCGTGACGGGGCATGCGGGAGACCTCTTCAGGGACACGGCGGCGATCGTGACGTTCGTTTCCGTGCTCGTCTCGCTGGCAGGCATTGTCCTCGTCGGCTGGGCCGGTCAGCTCAAGGAAGGCGAACTGGACGAGGCGGCGAAGAAGAAGGCCGTCGCCGAGTTCGACTTCAGGAAGGGCATGGTCGTCGCCCTGTTTTCGGGCCTTGCGTCCGCCGGCATGAATTTCGGCCTTCAGGGCGGGCTTTCGCTGGAGCGGGCCGCCGCAGCCGCCGGGGTGGACGCGAAATGGACGGGCATGCCCGTCCTGGTGGTCGTCCTCTGGGGCGGATTCGCCGTCAATGCGGCGTGGTGCCTGTGGCAAAACGCGAAGAACCGCTCGTTCGGCGACTACGCCGTCGGCCTGCGGCGTGGCGTGCCGTTCGCCCTCGCGGCGCTCGCGGGTGCCATTTGGGCCTGCCAGTTCGCGTGCCAGAAGATTGGCGAGCCGGCGATGGGCGAGATGCGCTACATCTCGTTCGCCGTGGTGATGGGCAGCTGTGTGCTCTTCAGCTCGCTGCTGGGCGTCCTGCTCGGCGAATGGAAGGGCACGTGCGCGAAGACGAAGGCCGCGTTGGGGGCGGGACTGTTCGTCCTCGCCGTCTCGATTGCCCTCGCCGTCGTCGCGAAGACGGTCTGACGGCGCGGCGCATCCGCTTTTTTGGTATAATTACACATCACACGAAGAGAGGGAACATGGACATCCACATTGAAGATTTGCTTCAGGCCACAATCGACGAGGGGGCTTCCGACCTCCACATCCGCGCGCACATGCCGCCCAAGCTGCGCGTCCACGGCGAGCTGCTGCCGATTGCGGACGAGGAGCTGAGCGAGGAGGACTCGTACGGGCTCTGCAAGGAGATGGTCGCGCGGTCGAACGACCCGGACAAGATGGACGAGGTCGAGAAGAACGGCGGCGCCGACTTCGCGCTCGCGCATCCGGACGGCACGCGCTTCCGCGTCTCGATCTTCAAGGAGCGCAAGCGCTACGGCGCGGTGCTGCGCCAGATCCCGAACACGCTGCTGACGATGGAGCAGCTGGGGCTGCCGCCGGTCGTGAAGGAGCTTCTCTTCAAGCCGCGCGGGCTCATCCTCGTCACCGGCCCGACGGGCTCCGGCAAGTCGACGACGCTCGCCTCGATGCTGAACGTCATCAATCAGGAGCGCAACGTCCACATCATCACGATCGAGGACCCAATCGAGTTCTACCACACCTCGCAGAACTCACTCGTCACCCAGCGCGAGGTCGGCGACGACGTGCCGAGCTTCGCCGAGGCGATTCGCCGCGCGCTCCGCCAGGACCCCGACGTCATCCTCGTCGGCGAAATGCGTGACCTGGAGACGATCGCGGCGGCGATCACGGCGGCCGAGACGGGCCACCTCGTCTTCGGCACGCTGCACACGACGGGCGCGGCGGAGACGATCGACCGCATCGTCGACGCCTTCCCGATGAACCAGCAGTCGCAGATCCGCACGCAGCTCGCGGCGGGCATGCAGGCCGTCATCTCGCAGATTCTCCTGCCGAAGCTCGGGCCGGACGGGCAGGTCCACGGGCGCGTCGCCGCGTTCGAGGTCATGACGACGACGGACGCGATCCGCAGCCGCATCCGCGACAACAAGACGAACATGATCAAGTCGGACCTGCAGACGGGCGCGAAGTTCGGCATGCAGACGCTCGACTCGCACTTGACGCAGCTCTACAAGCAGGGCCTCATCGCCTACGAGGAGCTGATCACGAAGTCGCAGGACCCCGACTCGATCGTCGAGAAGCTCCGCGAAGAGGGCTACGGGTCGTAAGCCATGTCAGAAACACTTCTCCAAATTCGGAACCTGCGCAAGTCCTTCGGAAACCTCGAAGTCCTCAAGGGGCTTTCAACGGACATCCGCGCGGGCGAGGTCGTCGTCATGATCGGCCCGTCCGGCGGCGGCAAGTCGACGTTCCTCCGCTGCATGAACCTTCTCGAACAGCCGACCGAGGGCTCGATCGTCTTCGACGGCACGGACATCGTCCGGGCGGACGAGGCGACGAAGAACCGCCTCCGCAGCGAGATGGGGATGGTCTTCCAGCACTTCAACCTCTTCCCGCACCTCTCGATCCTCGACAACATCACGCTCGCGCCGCGCCTCGTGCGCGGCAAGGCGAAGGACGTCGCGGCGCGCGAGGCGCTCGCCCTCCTCGACCGCGTGGGGCTCGCCGACAAGGCGGCGGCCTATCCGCAGCAGCTTTCGGGCGGCCAGAAGCAGCGCGTCGCGATCGTCCGCTCGCTCGCGATGGAGCCGAAGGTGATGCTCTTCGACGAGCCGACGTCCGCGCTTGACCCTGAGATGGTCGGCGAAGTGCTCGACGTCATGAAGGACCTTGCGAAGAACGGCATGACGATGGTCGTCGTCACGCACGAGATGCGCTTCGCCCGCGACGTGGCGAGCCGCGTCCTCTTCCTCGAAGGCGGCACGATTTCCGCCGAGGGCGCGCCGGACGAGATTTTCGGGCGGAAGCACGAAGGGCGTCTCGGCGAATTCCTCGGCAAGATCCAAGGCGAACTCAATTCCACAAACTAAGGAAACACAGAAATGAAGAAACTCATGTCCCTCGCCGTTGCGGCCCTCGCGCTCGCCGGCTGCTCCCAGCGCTCCACCCTCACGGACGGCAAGTTCATCGTCGGCTTCGATGCCGAGTTCCCGCCCTATGGCTTCAAGGAGGGTTCCGAATACAAGGGCTTTGACCTCGACCTCGCCCGCGAGGTGTGCGCCCGTCGCGGCTGGACGTTCGTCGCGTGTCCGATCAACTGGGACGCGAAGGACATGCAGCTCAACTCGGCGAAGATCGACTGCATCTGGAACGGCTTCACCATGCAGAGCCGCGAAAACGACTACGAGTGGAGCCCGGCCTACGTCGACAACTCGCAGGTCGTGCTCGTGAAGGCCGGCTCGCCGGTCAAGGCGCTCAAGGACCTTGCGGGCAAGACGGTCGCCGTGCAGACCGACACGCCCGTCCAGAAGGCGCTGTCGGGCAAGGACGAGGAGAAGCCCGCCGTCGCCGCGCTCGGCAAGACCTTCAAGGAGCTGCGCGTCACGGCCGACTACAACTCCGCCGTCATGGCGCTGGAATCCGGCGCGGTCGATGCGGTCGCGCTCGATGTCGGTGTCGCGAAGAAGAAGATGACCGACATGCCCGGCAAGTTCGTGCAGCTCGACGAGATCGTCATGAAGGAGACCTTCGGCATCGGCTTCAAGAAGGGCAACGTCGCCCTGCGCGACCAGGTCGTCGAGACCTTCCGCGCGATGGTCGCCGACGGCACGGCCGCGAAGATCTCCGCGAAGTGGTTCGACGGCAAGGACGTCATCATTCTCCGCTGACCTCTTGCGATGGGCCTTGCGTCACTGCTCGTTGACCTGCTGAAGGGGCTGGGCGTCTCCGTCGAGCTCTTTCTCCTGACGCTCGTCTTCGCGCTGCCGCTCGGCCTGCTCGTCGCGTTCGGGCGGATGTCGAAGAACTTCGTCGTCCGCCAGGCGTGCCGCATCTACATCTCGGTGCTGCGCGGCACGCCGCTCATGCTGCAGCTGCTGTTCGTCTACTTCGGGCCGTACTACCTCTTCCGCGTGTCGCTCTCCGGCTATTCGCCGTTCGTCGGGGCCATCGTCGCGTTCGCGCTCAACTACGCGGCCTACTTCGCCGAGATCTACCGCGCGGGCATCGAGTCGATCGATCCGGGGCAGTACGAGGCGTCGGCGTCGCTCGGCCTCGGACGCGCCCGCACGTTCGCGCACGTGGTCTTTCCGCAGGTCGTCAAGCGCATCATTCCGCCGGTCACGAACGAGGTGATCACGCTCGTGAAGGACACGTCGCTCGCGTTCACGCTCTCGGTGATGGAGATGTTCACCGTCGCCAAGATGGCGGCCGCCGCGAACACGACGATGGCGCCGCTCATCGCCGCCGGCGTCTTCTACTACGTCTTCAACGGCCTCGTCGCGTGGGCGATGGAACGATTGGAGCGGCATTACGCCTACTACGAGTAGCCGTCACGTCGTCCTCGACGCCCGGTAGGCGGTTGGCGTCAGGCCGACGTGCGCCTTGAACGCCTTGCGGAACGCGAGGTCGCTTTCCCATCCGCAGAAGTTGGCGATGGCCGCGATGGACAGGCGGCCGCCTTTCAGATAGCCCTTGGCGCGGTCGAGCTTGGCCTGCAGGAGGGCGGCCCGTACGGACAGCCCTGTTGCGGCCTTGAACCGCAGTTCCGCGAGGCGTGGCGATCCCGGAAAGAGCGCGAGGACGTCGGCGGGGACGAGCCCTTCGGCTACGCGCGTGCGGATGAGCTCGGTCGCGCGGTTGGCAATCGGGTCTGCCCGACGGAGGACGGCCGATGACGCCCGGCGCACGAGACCGAACGGCGGAACTTCGAGCGGCTGTTGGGGTGGGGCGTCCGTCTGCGTCAGGAGCCGCTGCAGCAGGTTGCCGGCCGTGAAGCCCAGTTCGCGGAAGGAGGGTCGAACCGACGAGAGCGGTGGCTTGCAGTTCTCGCAGATTGCGGTGTCGTCGTCAACGCCGACGACCATGAGATCTTCGGGGACGGACAGGTGGGCTCGCTGCGCCGCGTCGAGCGTCGCCGCGCCGAGCGCGTCGGTGACGGCGAAGACGCCGATCGGACGGGGCAGGGCCGCCAAGTGGCGGCTGAGGCGCGTGATGAGCGCGGGGCGGTCCCGCATTTCGCGAGCCGTGGGGCGGAAGACCGTGAGATCGTGGCCGTGCAGCGCGAGGATGTCCGCGAAGGCCGTGCGCTTCGACTGCGCCCACGCGACTGAGCGGGGCCAGTCGACGAAGAGGTAGGCTTGGTTGTCGCGCGCGAGCAGTTCGACGGCGGCGATGCGCGCAAGGGCTTTCGAGTCGCTCGTCACGGAGGCGAAGCCGTCTAGCGTCCGCTGCGGCGTCATCAGGACGGTCGGCAGGTTGCCGAAGGCCTCGAAGCGAAGCCCGGACGTGTCGCCGCTCGCGTCGACAATCGCGCCGCACGGATGCCAGAAGCGGACGAGCCGCGCGAGATCGATGCGCCCGTGCCGCGCGTCCACGACCTGAAGGCTCCAGTCGCGTTCGCGGGCGCAGTCGGCGATGCCGCCGAGCTTTTCCAGCCAGGTTTCGTATTCGCCGGTTCGGAAGACGAGAACGGTGTCCATGCGCGTAGTTTACCATATTTCGTTTCGGTTATGTCAGTTTATTCGCCTCAGGCATCTTGTGACGACCGGATTCGTGATATACTCCCCACATCATGAGAAACATACTGATCACCGGGTCGTCCCACGGCATCGGGGCGGGGTGCGCGGTCGCGTTTGCGCGCGACGAGGGCGCGAACATCGGCATCACCTGCAACAGGAACCCCGCGGGGGCCGAGGCGGTCGCGGCGGCGTGCGAGAAGTACGGCGTGAAGACGAAGATCTATGCGGGCGACGTCGGGAGCCACGACCACTGCCGCGCGATGGTGGAGGACTTCGTGAAGACGTTCGGGAAGATCGACGTGCTCGTCAACAATGCGGGCGGCGCGCTGCAGATTCCCGGCGGGCCAAAGGGCGAGTTCAAGGACATGCCGATGGAATACTGGGACAGCCAGATCGCGCTCAACCTGAACGCCGCCGCCTACTGCGCGCGCTACGCGGTCGCGGACATGGTCGAGAAGAAGACCGAGGGCCGCATCGTGAACATCTCGTCCGTCCACGGGCAGGTCACGTGGGTCCACCGCCGGATGCTGCCCTACTCGGCCGGAAAGGGTGGGCTCAACATGTTCACGAAGGCGCTCGGCGTCGAGGTCGCCAAGTACGGCATCCGCGTCAACTGCGTGGCGCCGGGGCTCATTTTCACGAAACTCGCCGAACGCTACTCGAAGGAGGACATCGCGAGCTTTTCGCGCAAGATCCCCGTCGGGCGCGGCGGCACGGTGGAGGAGATCGTGCCGATGATCCAGTTCCTCGCCGACGTCGAGAAGGCGCGCTTCATCGTCGGGCAGGTCATCTGTGTCGATGGCGGGCAGTCTTGCGACGGCTCGATCGAGTCGATGAACTTCCCGCTGGAGTTTAGGTGTTAGGTTTGAGATCCGAGAGGTGAGATTCCAGATGGAACTGAAGAGCCAATGGGAATTCAGCCAGGCGAGCGAATGTCGCCGTGGCCTCATGTGCGGCATGGGCTATTCCGCCGAAGAGCAGAAAAAGCCCCGCATCGCCGTCGTCAACTCGTGGAACGAGTACAACCCCGGCCACGTCCACCTGAAGGAACTCGCGGAGCGCGTCAAGGCGGGCATCCGCGACGCGGGCGGCCTGCCTCTGGAGGTCATGACGACCGCGATCTGCGACGGCATGGTCGAGAAGGACCCGAAGTACATCGAGGTGCCCTCGCGCAACGCCATCGCCGACCAGGTCGAGATCACGGTCGGGGGGAACTTCTTCGACGGGATGGTGCTGCTCTCGACGTGCGACTCCATTGTGCCCGGCCACCTGATGGCGGCGGCGCGGCTGGACATCCCGGCGATCATGGTGACGGGCGGCTACATGCCGCACGGCGTCTGCCGGGGCCGCGAGGTCATCCACATCCACGCGCAGGACAAGGTCGGCGCGCGGGAGGCGGGGCGGATCGATCCGGCGGAATACGACGACCTCATCGTCCACTCGTGGGGCTCATGCGGCGGTTGCACGTCGATGACGACGGCGAACTCGATGTGCCTCGTCGCGGAGGCGCTCGGCATGTCGCTCCCCGGCAACTCGTCCGTCGCGGCGACGTCGAGCGAGATCCGGCTCATCGCCTACGAGGCCGGGCGGCGCATCCTGGGCCTGGTCCGCGAGGGCGTGACGGCGCGGAAGATCATCACGCCCGCCTCCGTCCGCAACGCCATCAAGATGGACATGGCGGTTGCCGCGTCCTCGAACCTGATCCTGCACATCCCGGCCATCGCCTACGAGGCGGGCTACGACGAGCCGTGGTGGAAATACTTCGACGAGGCGTCGCACGAGATTCCGCTCCTCGCGCATCTCGTGCCGAGCGGGCCGCGCTATTCGCTCCATGACTTCTGCCTCGCGGGCGGTACGCCCGCCCTCCTGAAGGAGCTGTTGCCGAAGCTCGACGGCGACTGCCTGACGGTGACGGGGCGGACGCTTGCCGAGAACGTGAAGGACGCGCGGGTCTGGAACCGCGACATCATCCATGCGCTCGACAACCCCGTGATGCGGATGCCCGGCATCGGCGTCCTCTACGGCAACCTCGCGCCGGAAGGGGCCATCGTCAAGATCGCCGCCGTGCCGCCGAACCTCATGACGTTCCGGGGGCCCGCGCGCGTCTTCGACGAACTCGACGCGGCGCTTGACGCGCTCAAGGCGGGGCGGATTCGCCCGGGCGACGCCTGCGTGCTCCGCTTCCTCGGCCTCAAGGGCCGGTTCGGCACGACGGCGTTCACGTTCCAGGAAATGCTCAAGGGACGCGACGAGCTCTTCAAATCGTGCGCGGTCATCACCGACGGACGCTTCTCGGGCGGCAGTTCGGGGCTCTCGGTCGGCTACGTCTCGCCGGAGGCGGCGCTCATGGGGCCGCTCGGACTCGTGCGGGACGGCGACGAGATCGCGATCGACATTCCGCAGCGCACGATTTCGGTCGCGGCCGACCTCGACGCGCGCAAGAAGGACTTCGCATGGACGTTCGACGGCTCGAAGTATCCGCGCTTCCTCAACCTCTTCGTCAAGAACGTGGGCTCGATGGCGCACGGCGGGATCTGGGAGTGAGCGGAACGTCGATTGCGGACGGCGCCGACGTCCTTGTCGTCGGCGGGGGGCTCGCCGGCTGGCGGGCGGCGGAGACGGCGGCCTTGTCCGGCGCCGCCGTGACGCTCGTTGCCAATGGCCCCGGCAATTCGCCGGACATCCATGCGCTCAACTGTCCCGTCTTGCCGGAGGATTCCGTTGAACGCTACGTTGCCGACACGCTGTCGAGCGGGCGCGGTGCGAACGACCGCGCGCTCGTCGAGACGATGTGCCGCGCCTCGTTGGCGCTCAAGGACGACTACGCATTCGACCGCGATGCGGCGGGTGCCTATCAGGCGATTCGTCCGCTCGGCTCGACCGTGCCGCGTTGCGTGACGATTGGCCACGCCGTCGGCGCTGTGATTCTCGCGCAGATTCAGGCGCGGCTGAAGGGGCATGTCACCGTTATGCACCAGACCGTGACGGTCGATGACCTGCGCAGGGCGCGCGCGGCGAACCCGAAGCTGGCGATTGTCCTGGCGACAGGCGGCTGGTGCGGCAAGTACGCCTTTTCGACGAATCCCGCGTATCTGAAGGGTGACGGCCTTGCGTTTGCCGTCGCGTTCGGCGCGGCCGTGCGCGACGTCGACGCGGCGCACGTCCAGTACGAGCCGACGGTGCGGACAGAGGGCCCACGGCGCGGCGTTCCCGTCATCACGACGCTGCTCTACGAAGGAGCGCGCCTTGTGGACGCACACGGCGCGGACATCCTGCCGGACGCGCGGCGCAACAAGGACGAGCTCGCCCGCGCGATCTTCGCCGCCGGCGGCACGGCGATCTACGACCTGACGGACGTGCCGGAGGCCAAGCTCTGCGCCTGCAAGATGGATCCGGCGGAGCGGCGCATTCCCGTCGCGCCCGCGCCGCACAGTTCGCTTGGCGGCATCGTCATCGACGCCTACTGTCGTGCGCTGAATGCGGACGGATGTCCTGTGCCGGGGCTCTTCGCGTGCGGCGAGGTGACGGCGGGCGTCCACGGCCTCAACCGCCTCGGCGGCAACGGCGGCACGGCGGCCTGGGTCTTCGGCGGAATCGCGGGCGAAAGCGCGGCGGATTATGCTATAATTCAGCGATGAGCGAATTCCTCAAAGCCTGTGCCGTCGCGGCGTCCGCCTTGCTGTGGACGGCCGCCGTTGTCGCGTGGGCGGCGCGGCACGGGGCTTTTGCGTCCGTGCGGCGGGACTGGGGGGCCTGTCCCCGTGCGCGCCGGGGGCTGGCGGCGATTGCTCTGGCGGCGGCCGTCGCGTGGGCAGGCGTGAAGCCGGGCAGAGAGGAAACCTCGGATTCACACGGATTTTCACGGATTGAGGAGGACATGCCTACGGCGTTGAACGCGGAGGATTCTGAGGAACGGAGGCACGGAGAGGAAGAAGAATGGGTGTCCACGAATCAACACGAATCTGCACAAATCTCAATTCGTGACAATTCGTGTCAATTCGTGGACAAAGCTCCAACAGGCGAAGAAACTCCGTGTCTCCCTTCCTCCGTTTCCTTCGTGTCAAGCGACAGCAACCCAACCCCCGGCTACACCCTCTCTCGCATCGGGACGAACGAGGTCTTCTCCTTCGCTCCGCCGGAGGGCGCGGTCATTGCGGAGAGCTGGCGGCGGCGCGGCGCGGCCACGGACTGGATGCGCCTGTCCTTCGGCGGCTGGGAGTTCCCGTTCGGCGATGCGGCGTTCTCCGGCTTGGTCGTCTTCGCGGACGGAACGGTCCTCCTCTCGACGAATGCCGCGCTGAGGCCCGTCGCGGCCGCTCTCGGCCTCGTGCCGGAGGCGAATTGGCCACGAATCAGCACGAATCTCCACGAATCTGTGACAATCCGTGACAATCCGTGGCTAAAAACATTCTCGTCCCTTTTTTGGCATGCGCTCACCCCATCGAACACGCTTGTCCTGACGTGGCAGAACGCGCTGCTGCACCGCGCGCCGACGAATCCTGTCTCGTTCCAGGTCGAGCTGAGCCCGAACGGCAATTTCGCCTATCGCTACGACCTCTCGCGCCTCGCCTCCGACGGCCTCCTCACGAACGTCATGGGCGGCGTTGAGGCGGGAGAGGGAAAAAGGAAGAAGGAAGAAGGAAGAAGTGCGGAGGGGCAAATATCCTTTCTTCTCTCGCGCGAGACGACGAGCTTGACGTTCGTCTCCGACAGCGAGCGGCGGTGCGGCGCGGCGCGGAGTGCATTCGACGAGGCCCTCGGCGGGCTTGACCCGCTCTCCTTCCCGCCCGGCTCGACGAACACGGTCTGGGAGCATCTCGTCTACGCGGGGACGACGAACGGGGCGTTCGCGTATCCGCAGCCGACGGAGCGGACGGCGATGCTGCGCGTGTCCGTCACCGGCGCGGGGCGCGGTGAGCTCCTCGTCGGCAACCGCGCCGTCCCGCTCGTGGGAGAAAGGTCTGCGACGCTGAACACATGCACCGAAGAAACGCAAAGCGTTTCGGAGGGGACCTTCGCCGAAGGCGAACCCGAAGGGCGCGCAAGCGGGCGCGAGGGAATGGAGGGGCGGAGTCACGGAGTTGTAGCCACGGATTTACACGAATTTGCTCGGATTGAGGGGGATGTGCCTACGGCGTTGAACGCGGAAGGATTAGAGGGGCGGCGGCACGGAGAGGCAGTTGAGGGCACGGAAGAAGGTGCTGGTTCATGCACGACAACATCTTCATTCAAAGAAACTCCGTGCCACTCCTCCTCCATCTCCTCCGTGTTCAGCGACAGCAACAGCCCCACCCGCAACACCCCACCCCCCAACGTCCCCACTCTTCTTCTCCCAATCCCGCGCGGGCAGACCGTTCCGCTCTACCTTCGCGCGTCCGGCACGCTCGCCGTATCCTTCTCCTCCGCCGACTTCGCGTTCGGGCGGCTCCCCGACCTCGCGGCGCACCGCCTGACGGGACGCGTCAACTTCCCGAACGCGTCCGCGACCGTCCCCTGCTTCCACGACTACCGCGCGCGGCAGAGGGAGGTGACGCTGCCCGTTGGTTCGGACGCCGCCGCCCTCACCTGCACGTGGACGGCCCCGGCGTCCGTCACGGTCGAGAACGTCCCGCCGCGTTCCGCGCGCCTGACGGGGAACTTCGACGGGCGCACGACGCCGCCGGTCTCCTACACGCTCGCCCACCCGGACTACCTCTTCGGGCAGACGACCTACTCGCAGTCCGCGCGGTTCTGCCCGCCCCCGCCGGAGGAGGAAGAGGAAGACCCGTCCGCCGGACGGCACTACGGCAGCCGGGACGGCGATGAAGACGACGAGGACGATCCCTGCTGGCACTGCGTCTGGGGGCTGTGCGGAACGGGCTGCGACTGCTGCGGCAACTGTCGGCATTCGGGCGCGCCCGAGACCGAGCGTCCGGGCGGGTCGTCCGAAGAGGAGAAAGAACCGCAGCCCGGCGACTACGAGACCGCCGCCACGAACTGGCCACATTTGACGTGCGTCCTGAAGATCCGCGAACCCCTGCTCTACACGGATCCGATCCGCCTGGAGGTGCCGGGCTCCGGCGCGCCGCGCTGCTGCCCGTGCCCCGACCACGCGACGAATTGGGTCGCCGTCGCGTACCTGTCCGACCGCCTGAAGGCCGTCGACGCGGACGGCCTCGACTTCAGGCGCGCGGCCGAGACGGTCGACGTGCGCCTTGCGGGGGCGCGTCCGAGCCGGGATGTCGGCGACGCCTTCGTCTCGCTCGCGACGAACGGGGCGGTCTGCCTCGACGGCGCGTACACCGTCCTCGGCGTCGGCGTGCGCAGGCCCGGCGTCGACCTCGCCGCGCTCGACGCCCTGAACGCGGACTTCGGCCTCCCAATCCCCGTCGCGACGAACGCCGCCGAGGCGGCCGCGCTCGAGCTCGTGACGGGCGTGGGGCTCGACGGCGGGAACGTCTGCGTCGGCTTCGAGGGCGCGTCCGCGCCGTTCGCGCTCTGGGCGTGGAGTCCCGGGCAGAACGCCTACCGTCCGCTCGCGTCCTCGGACGGCGGGCCGCTGGACGTCTCGCTCGCCGCGTGGCGGCGGCTCGTGGGCGGCGCGACGGACGCCGCGACCGCGCGGACGGCGGTCTCCGTCACGGCGTCAGCCCCCGGCGCGGCGACGCTCGTCTTCCGCTACTGGGGCGTGTTCGGTGGCCGGTTCGTCGAGGACGTCGCGCGACAAAGGCTCACGGCTCTCGCGCCGCGCGTCCGCGCGGACGTCGACCACGACGGGCGGCTCGGCGCGTCGGACGACGCGGCCCGCCTTGCGGGGCGTCCCTTCCGCTTCTGGTTCAACGAGGACTGCGACAAGGGCGATTTTGTCGGGCAGATGTCCGACGCGACGCCGAACGCGGACGACCTGAAGGTGAACGGGAAGCTCGACCTCGTGAACCTCTTCCCCGTCGAGATCGACGTCTCGCCGTTCCGCCGGGCGTGGGGACGGGCGGCAAACGTCCAGCTGCGCGCCCTGTCCGGCGACTTGCGCCTCTGCGCCCTCGGCGAGGGCTTCTCGTCAGAGCGCGTCCTCGGCCTCGCGACGGCGCCCGTTTCCGCGGCTGACGGCAATCCGCTGGAGTCCGCGGCGCTGACGCCGCTCGGCTCCGGCGGTCTCGACCTCGCGGAGCTGGCGGGACGCCCGCTGACGCGGCCCGTCGCCCTCGCGTTCGAGGCGGCGGGGCCGGTCGACGCATGGTCGGGGCCGGAGGTCGTCGTCTCGCTCGGCGGCGCGGAGGTCTACCGCGAGCGCCTGCCCGTCTCGATCACGTCCGTGGACGACCTCTACCGCTACGCGGACCTGCGCGGCGCGGAGGCGGGCGGGGGCTTCGCGCCGTCCGTGCCCGGCGAGCCGGGAAACCTGCCGGACGGCGAGACGGACGGTCGCCACTTCGTCTTCGTGCACGGCTACAACGTGAACGAGTCGGCGTCCCGCCTCTGGGCGCGCGCGATGTTCAAGCGGCTCTGGTGGGCGGGCTCGCGGTCGCGCTTCACCGCCATCGACTGGCGCGGGGACGAGTCGCAGCGCTACGTCCCGACGCAGGGCGACACGTCCCCGAACTACTACGTCAACGTCCGCCACGCGTTTCTGACGGCCCCCGCCCTCAAGGCTCTCTGCGACCGGCTGCCGGGCGCGAAGACGATGCTCGCGCACTCGTTGGGCAACATGCTCGTCTCCGCCGCCGCAGTGGACGGGGGGCTTCCCTACGACCGGTACTGCATGCTCAACGCCGCCGTGCCGATGGAGGCGTACGACGAGAAAGCCCAGGACAGCCTGATGGTGGACGGCGCGTGGAAGGGGCTCGACCCGCGCTTCCGGGCCTCGCATTTCGCCGACCTCTTCGCCTCGGCGACCAACGACTTCCGGTGGGCGCTCTCGTGGAAGGGGCGCTTCGCTGGAATCCGCAACGCGGTCAACTTCTACTCGCCGACGGAGGACGTGCTGGCGAACCCGACGCAGGTGAAGGTCTTCGGCGTCGAGTCGGAGGACTTTGGGGGCGCATGGTCGAAGCAGGAGCTCTTTAAGGGCTGCGCGCTCTGGTACGGCGTGAACGCCGTCCTGTTTTCCGGGGCGGAGATCGAGGGCGGCTGGGGGATCAACGCGCGGTGCGTCGCCAACCCGCTCGCCTACATTCCGCTCTCCGGGTTCAACGCCTTTTACTTCGAGGACTACACGCGGGAGGATCTGGTCACGAGCCCGCTCTTCACGTCGTTCAAAGACGAGCGGATGGCCTCGACGAACGCGCTGGCGTTTTCTGACGCCGCGCTGCGGGCGAAGATGCTGGGCGACGCCATCCCGGCGGAGTCCTTCGCGGCGGGGAGGAACGAGACGAGGGGCGTGAGCGACAACATAAACCTTCAGGACTGTGCTTCTGAAAATTGGCCAAGACATGACGACGAGAAAGACATTGATGTCTGGCATCATTCTGACATCAAGAATGTGGCGTTCCCTTTTACGTTTAGACTTTTCAAGAAAATTGTAAATGGCAAGGAGGTTGTCGATGAATAGAGTTCTGAAAAAAGCGGTTGCCTGTGTTGGCTTGTGCTTTTGCGGCATGGAGCAGGCACATTCCGATACGGCAAAAATTGGCGCATATGTTATTGATGCAGTTACGAAAGAGCCTCTTCGGGGCGCTACTGTACGTGGAGGATTCGGAAACGACAACGGATGGCGTGTGTGGACGGAATCTGCACCAGTCAATGAAGATTTTCAGACGACAGATGCCGCCGGAATGTGTTGGCTGCGCGGGAAGACAAACATCGGAAGGGCTGGATGCGCAGTCAGGGTTCCGCCTCTCGGATATTACAAGCCAGGACAGGGCACCGGCCATCGATTCAGCAGTAAATCGATGCTTGGAAATTGGCAGCCGGACAACCTGGTTGTCACGATTGCGCTTCAGCGAGTGGAGCATCCGATTCCGCTCATGGTCAAACAGGTCGAATGGCGCAACTGGCGTCAGGGGCTTCTCGGCCTTCAGGGGACGAACGCCGTTCTGCGCCTCGACATGATGAAGGGGGATTGGCTGCCGCCGTATGGGCATGGCGAGACCGCCGACCTGGAGATTGCGTCGGAGCTGCAGATTACGGGGAAGGAACGACGCTTTCTTCGCGCAATCGCTTCAGAAGGGGACGTTCTTTTCTACGATCTCGTCCAGACGATTCGCCCGACGGGCATGGACGACTGCATTTCCGAATTGCAGTCCGACCCCACTTCAGGAATCAAGATCCGGCACGGCAGCGATAGGGGCAGGGGTGCGCGTGTCGTCCGACATCGGGGCATGCGCAAGCGCATTGAGCGGACAGGGACCTGGGAGTGCCAGTACTTCGACGACACGGACGACAACCGCTGCTACACGTTCCGCATACGCTCTCGGTACGACGAGAGGGGCAACCTTGCCGAAGCCTACTACGGCAAGATCTATGGCGATTTCAAGTTCTCGGGTGACCTCGAACGCGGCATCATCTCCGTGCGCTTCCTCTACTACCTCAACCCGACGCCGCTCGACCGCAATCTCGAATGGGACATGAAGACGAACCTCTGCCCCAATCCCGGCAACCTTGGCGAGCGCCGTCCATAGAAATGACGGCAATGGTAATGAAATCCATGACGATGAAGTCGGTTCTTGCTTTTGCGCTGTTTTCCTACGTTGTCGGGTCGGCCCTCGCCCGTCCCCTCCCGCCGTTGTCGGTGTCGGAATTTGCCGACACGGAAGTGACGGCTTGCCATTCGCTTGATCGGGCGATGCCCAGCGTGTGCGGGCTGAAGTTCGATCTTGCGTTTGGCGGAACGCCGTCCAACAATGTCGAAATCACCTTCGGCCGGGACGACGACGGCGATGGCTCCCTCTCCTTCTGGGAGTCGGATGTTCGGGTCGGCTGGGACTGTGGAGCGATTCGACGTCGAGGTTTCGGCGACGGGAATTGCTGTTTTCCTCCGGTGAACGAATTTCTCATGAAAAAGAAAGAACAATCAAGATGAATGGCAAAATGAATGGAATAGACATCCTAGAACATTCCGGCGAGGGATATCGTCGCCTTGTCGCCAACGCCAAGTGGACGCTGGCCGGGCTCAACTACGCGCCGCGCTTCGACGCGGAAAACCTCGCTGAACTCGAACGGCACAATCGGACGGACGAGACGTTCGTGCTGCTCGCCGGACAGGCGACGCTCCTCGTCGGCGAGAAGGCCGCGCGCGTGCCGATGGAGCCGCTGAAGCTCTACAACGTGCGTGCCGGCCAGTGGCACCACATCCTCGTTTCACCGGACGCGCGCGTCCTTGTCGCCGAGAACGCGGACACGTCGAAGGACAACACCGACTACCTCGACCTCGCGACCGGGCGCATCTTCCGCAAGCGCCCGACATTCGAGGAAGTCCTGCCGGACACCTACCTTCTGAAGGTTCCTTTCGGCCCCGTCTGGACGGGCGTCATCCTCGTGCGTGGCGAGACGAACGTGCTGATCGACTCGTCGCATCTCGAACCCGAACGCTACCTCATCCCCGCGCTCGCCGACCTCGGACTGAAACCGTCCGACATCGGCTGGCTTCTGAACACGCACGTGCACGGCGACCACATCGGCGGACACCACGCGCTCGTGACGCGCTACGGCCTCAAGACGGCGACGCTCGCCTCGGCGGCGGACGCCCTGCGCGATCCGGTGAAGGTCGCGATTCGCGTGCGGACGCGCTTTCCGCACAACTCGCCGCCGCCACAGTCGTACCTGAAGGGCGTCGAGCCGGATCGCCTGCTCGCGGAGGGCGAGCTTCTTGCGGGACGCTTCCGCGCACTGGCGACGCCGGGGCACGACGACGACTGCCTCACGTGGATCGACACGCAGACGAACACCGCCTTCACGGGTGATTCGCTTCAGGGGAACGGCACGCCGACGCAGGGCATCGGCTTCTACCGCTCGCTTCCCGCCTATCGCACGACGCTCGCGAAGCTGTCGGCGGCGGGCCTCTCGAACATCGTGTGCGGACACGATTACGACGGCCTCGGCGACGTGATTCGGGGCGAGAAAGCCGTTGCGGATGCATTGGCGTATTCGGTCGCGCGTGTCCGGCTTTACGGCGAGAAGATCCGCGCCTACGTGGCGGACGGCGTGCCGGTCGAGGCCGAGCCCGTCACGTTGGCGCGCAAGCTGATCGGCGAGGTCGGCTGTGGCATGCCGGACGCTTTGTTTCTTGCGTTGCACACGGTGTCGGAACATTTGAAGGATCTGAAGATGAAAGGAGAAATCGGCGATGAGGCCTGAAGAGTTGCGGTTCAGGGGTGATCCCTGGTGGGTGGACGTGCGGACAGCGGGGGATTTTCTCGGCCTCCCCGACAGGACGGTGCTGCATGCGGGGCCTCCGATCGCATTTGGCCGGATGTGTCCGCTGCACCGTCGCGGACTGGTCAACGCCTGTCTGCTGGAGGGGTGGGCGAAGACGGCGGACGAGGCGATCCGCCTGCTGGAATCCGGCGAGGTGCGGAGCGCGCCGGCCTGTGATTTTGCGACGAACGGTTCGGGCACGGGAATTGTCACGCCGTCGATTCCTCTTCTGGTCGTCGAAGACCGCGAGACAGGCGGCATCGCGGGCGTGTTTCCGTCCGAAGGCCGTTTCGGCGGCGGCTTCTGCGGCTGGGGCGTCTACTCGCCGGCGATTGCGGCGAATCTTGCCTGGATGCGTGAGGTGCTTTTTCCGCCGCTGGCGGCTGTTTTGCGCGCGGAGGGAGGCTTCCCGATGAAGGCGCTTTTCGCGGAGGCGATCCGCATGGGCGACGAACTCCACTCGTCGCAGAAGGCCATCGACGCGCTCTTCACGCGCGCGATCATCCCGCTTGCGCTCAAATGTCCGAATGCGGCGGACCTGCTGACGTATTTCGCGACGGCCGACCGCTTCACGCACAACTTCGGACAGGCCGCGAGCCGGGCACTTCTGCTCGGGCTGGAGAAGCGCGGCACACGCGGCCTCATGACCGCCGCCGGCGGCAACGGCGTCGACTACGGCGTCAAGATTGACGGCGTCTGGCAGACGGCGCCGTCGCCGATGATCGAGGGGCCGTACCTGACGCCGGGGGCGCGGCGCGAGAACCAGCTGCCGTGGATCGGCGACAGCTCGGTCGTGGAGTGCCGAGGCTGGGGCGGATCGATTCGCCCCATCAACCCCGATGCGATTGCCGTCGGGACGGGGCCCGTCATCAACGGCGGCATGATCGACGTGAACGGCGGCTGGATGGGCGCGGGCTCGACCCGCATGCCGGCGGCGTGTTTTGAGCAGGTTAGAAAGGACGGTGCGTCATGCTGATGCAGACTTTGGACTGGTGGATGGTCGCGGGGTTCTTCGCGATTCTCGTCGCGATTCCCCTCGTGGCCGCACGGATGAATCGCGGCACGTCGAAGGACTTCCTGCTCGCGGGGCGTTCCATGCCGTGGTGGCTTCTCGGCTTCTCGATGACGGCCGCCTGCACGTCGACGGACTCGGCGAACCTCTTCACGGAAATCATCCGAAAGGATGGCCTTGCCGGCAACTGGGTCTGGTGGGCGTTCCTGATCACGAGCGTGTTCACTGTCTTCATCTACTCGAAGCTGTGGGTGCGGACGGGCGTGACGACGGATGTCGAGTTCTACGAGCTGCGCTATTCGGGGAAGCCGGCGGCGTTTCTGCGCGCCCTGCGCGGCGTCTACCTCGGCGTCATCCTCAATCTGCTCGTGATGGGCGCGGTCGTCCTCGGCGGACTCAAGATCGGCGTCATCCTGTTCGGCTGCTCCGCGACGACGGTGCTGGTTTTCACGGGCGTGTTCTCGATCGTCTACGTCGCGATCGCCGGTCTGCGCGGCGCGGTCTATACGGACTTCTTCCTCTTCCTCGTCATCATGGTCGGCGCGTTCGCCGCGATGTTCTATGCCCTCGGACTCCCGGAAGTCGGCGGCCTTGCCGGGCTGGCGGCGCATCCGGCGCTCGCGGGGAAGCTTTCGATCTTCCCGGACTTCTCCGACACGGACGCCGTCTTCTCGCTTCTTGTCATTCCGCTCGCCGTGCAGTGGTGGGCGGTCTGGAAGCAGGGGTCGGAGCCGGGCGGCGGCGGCTACATCGTCCAGCGCATCATGTCCGCGAAGAGCGAGGGGCACGCCATGGGCGGCACGCTCTTCTTCAACTTCATCCACTACGCAATCCGTCCGTGGCCGTGGTACATCGTGGGCTTCTGCTCGCTGATCGTGTTCCCGGAACTGTCGGACATCCAGAAGGCGTTCCCGTCCGTCGACCCGAAGCTCGTCGGCGGCGACATGGCCTACTCGGCCATGCTGACGAAGGTGCCGAGCGGCTGGTTCGGCGTGGTCGCCGCCTCGATGATGGCCGCGCTCTTCTCGACGGTCGCCGCGCACCTGACGATGGGCTCGTCCTACGTCGTCAACGACTTCTACCGGCGCTTTGTGCGCCCGCAGGCCGGTGACCGCGAGCTGATCTGGGCGGCGCGGCTCGTGATGGTTGCTTTCATGGTTCTCGCGTGCCTGATCGCGCCGCTTCTCACGTCCGCAAAGACGGCGTTTGACCTCATGCTGCTCATCGGCGCGGGGTCGGGCCCGATCTTCCTCCTGCGGTGGTTCTGGATGCGCATCAACGCCTGGAGCGAGATCGTCGGCATCGTCGCCGCGCTGATCGCCGCCGTTGTCCTGGAGGTCGTGCTGCCGAACTGCGGCGCGCCGACGCTGGCCGCGTGGCAGAAGCTCCTGGTCGGCGCGGGCGTGACGACGGTCTGCTGGCTGACGGCGACGCTCGTGACGAAGCCGGAGCCGCCGGAAGTCCAGGCGCGCTTCAAGGCGCTCGTGCGCGCGGACGGACGCGATGCGGGGAAGGGCGTCCTCTACACCTTCCTCTTCTCGGTGGCGATCTTCGCCTCGATGGGCGCCGTCGGCAAGTTCATCTGCGGATTCTGATGATCGCATTCCGCCCCCTGGACAGCGAAATGGTTGTCTGCCACACCTTGACCGGTGCGGAACGGATATGCTATCATATCTTCAAATGTTCCGCAGCCATCGGCGGAGATGGCCGTGCGGATGAATCTTAACCCTCGAAGGAAAATTCTCGTATGCGATTTGAAGGCGCCGTTCTTTTTTCACTGATGAGCGCATCCCTCCTGGCGGACTGCCCGCCGCCAACGAACGCCGTCGCCGTCCAAGACGCGCCGGGCTACAACGCCTGGCCCATGATTCAGGCGTTCGGCGACCGCGTCGTCTGCACCTACAGCCGTGACAGCGCAAGGCCGGCGGACGGGCACGGGATCGCTGCGGGAAGCCGTGACGTCTACGCGAAGGTCTCGGCGGACGGCGGGTGCACGTGGTCGGGCGAGACGGCGGTCGCGGCCGACCCGGCGGTCGGTGAGGTCAACGAGGGCATCGGCCTCGACTCGACGGGGGCCGTCCTCGCGTGGGTGCGTGGCTGGGGCGCGCCGGAACGGCGGCGTCACGAGCTCTACCGCTCGACGGACGGCGTCGCGTTCGAGCGGATCGCCTCGCTGCGTCCTGACCCGATGCCCATGCAGGTCACGGACATTGTGCATGTCCCGGGCCTCGGCCTCGTCTCGCCGTGGTTCGCGGGCCAGTACCGCAAGGACGGCGGGAATGCCTGGGGTCTTCTCGTGAGCGCGGACGACGGGCGCACGTGGGAGCTGCGGACGGTCGAGAGCGGCCTGTCCGTGAAGGAGTGGGTGACGGAGCCGTCCCTCGTCTCGCTCGGCGGCGGGCGGCTGCTCGTCATCGGGCGCTGCGAGCAGGGCCTCGGCACGCAGTTTCAGGTCACGAGCGCGGATGGCGGCAAGACGTGGACGAAGGCGCGGACGAACATCGGCGACGTGTGGGAGTCGACGCCGAGCCTCGTCTACGACCCGCAGACGGGGCTTGTCGCGAACTACTACTACCAGCGCGGCGCGCGCCAGCTCAAGCGGCGCGTCGCGAAGGCGGACTTCATCTTCTTCCATCCGGTGGCCTGGCCGGAGCCGGAGATCCTCGCCAAGGGCTTTGAGCCGCGCACATGGGACGCCGGCAACGTGAACGTCACGCGGTTTCGCGGCGAGGCCGACCTCTGTGCCTGGTATACGGGGACGCCGTCGAACGCGACCGTCGTCGTCACGTCCGCGCCGATTCCCGGCCACGCGCGGTAGTCCGTGAGCCTTGGTGCCATTCCCCGAATTTGAGACACAGTAGGAAGTCGCGGCTGTGTCTCTTTTTTTGACTGCCCGATAAAACACATTTTTTTATGTCAAAAGATGTATATACTGAGACGGAATTTATGATACAATATGTACCATCTTCAAACAAAGGAGAAAATCATGCGTAAACACGTGAAAAACTGCAATTATCGGGGGGGGGGGGGGCAAACGCTCTCCGCAAGTCGCCCGTGATCTGACATCTGGCCTGCTCGGCGTGATTGCCGGGGTGGCATCGCTCTGC
>CAKURH010000007.1 GCA_934675625.1 uncultured Kiritimatiellota bacterium | reverse complement strand
AAGAAACTGATTCCGATTCTTTCCGCCGCGCTGCTGGCGGGCTGCATGACCGACAAGACGACGTGCGGAGCCGGCAAGGCGAAGTGCGACCCCGTGATGGGCAACTGGAGCGCCGACCTCCCCTACGACACGATGCCGGCGGGCAGCTTCATCTTCTCGCGCGACGCGAATGGCGCGCCGCAGGCGTTCGTCCTCTACCGCTGGGGCTCGCCGGAATGGGTCAAGGACCTCAAGGTCTGCGGCAACTGGTTCTCGTTCACGCATCCGTACGGCTACCGCTACGAGGGCAGCGTCGTGGGCGACCGGATGGTTGCGCGCCTCGCGCCGTGCGACGGGAAGACGGGTGCGCTGAAGGGCGCGTGGCAGCCGTTCTACGGCTGGCGCAACCCGGCGATCTGCGACAAGGTGCGCACCGAGGACGCGAAGCTCGGCGCGCCGGTCGACCTGCTGAAGGACGGTCTGGACGGCTGGGTGTCGATGAACCCGAAGGCGCCGTTCGGCTGGTCGTTCAAGGACGGCGTCCTCTCGAACAAGCTCGAACGCAAGCCGGACGGCAAGCCGATCCACGGCGCGAACATCGTGTCGAAGCGGGCGGACTTCTTCGACTTCAACCTCGAATACGACGTGCGCGTGCCGCAGAACTCGAACTCCGGCGTGTACCTGCGCGGGCGCTTCGAGTGCCAGGTCCTCGACAGCTACGGCAAGCCGGTCGACCGCCACAACATGGCCGCCTACTACGGGCGCGTCACGCCGTCCGTCGCCGCCGAGAAGCCGGCGGGCGAGTGGCAGCACGTCTCCGTCACGATCTACAAGGGCCACATCACGACCTACCTGAACGGCGTGAAGATCATCGACAACGCGAAGCTCGAAGGCGTGACGGGCGGCGCGATTGACGCCGACCTCAACAAGGCCGGCCCGATCTACCTCCAGGGCGACCACTCCGACGCGGACTACAAGAACATGATCCTGCGTCCGGCGCTCTGAACTGACGACATTTCACCACGGGGAAACCCGCAACAACAAAACAAGGAAAAACAATGACGATCAACACCTCCAGAAGAAACTTCCTGCGCGGCCTCGGCGGCGCCGGACTGTTCGCGATCGGCGGCTGCAAGTGCCCGTTCGGTTGCCAGAAGATCAAGCTCGCCGCCGTCGGCGTGCTGGGCAAGGGCTACAGCGACTGGACGCCGATGCTCAAGTCGGGCCTTGTCGAGATGGTCGCGTTCTGCGACGCCGACTACACGGTGCGCGAAAAGGCCGCGCAGCGCCTGGCGAAGGACGGCATCGACTTCGACATCTACTCCGTGCCGTTCTTCACCGACTACCGCAAGCTCCTCGACAACGCGGGCGTCCTTGGCATCGAGGCGATGACGATCTCGACGCCGGACCACGTGCACGCCCCGGTCGCGATCGGCGCGATGAAGCAGGGCATCCACGTCTACGTCCAGAAGCCGCTCGTCCGCACGCTGTGGGAGCTCGACTACTTCAACCGCACGGCGAAGGACAACGGCGTCATCGTCCAGATGGGCAACCAGGGCTCGTCGCTCGACTCGATGCGCCGCTGCACGGAAGTCATCCAGAGCGGCATCCTCGGCGACGTCAAGGAAGTCCACGTGTGGACGAACCGCGCCGTGTGGCCGCAGGGCAAGGGCGTGGCGGACTACGTGACGAGCCGTGGCGCGAAGGGCGACCCCGTCCGCGACGGCCTCAACTGGGACGCCTGGCTCGCGACGGCGAAGAAGCGTCCGTTCCTCGACAAGTATCCGGCGGGCGCGAAGGTGTACGACCCGTGGAAGCTCGGCGCGAACGTCTACCACTCGTTCACGTGGCGCGGCTTCCACGACTTCGGCGCGGGCGCGTTCGGCGACATGGCGTGTCACACGATGAACCTGCCGTTCCGTGGCCTTGAGCTCGCGGGCGTCTCCGACGCCGAGTGCGTGAAGATCGAGGAGAAGAACGACATCGCCTACCCGTCGAAGTCGATCGTCAAGCTCACCTACAAGGCGCGCGACTCGAAGGTGCGTCCCGGCGTCAAGCTGCCGGCGGTCACGCTCTTCTGGTACGACGGCTACGACGAGTCCCGGCCGGGCAAGAGCGCGCTGAAGCCGAACGCGGAGATCATGCCCAAGGTCATCAAGACCTTCGGCGAGATCCCGAACACGGGCTGCTACATCATCGGCTCGAAGGGCGCGGTGCTCATGCAGGACGACTACGGCGGGAAGTGCGCGCTCGCGCTGAACGACGACGAGAAGTTCGTCGACATCTTCTCGCACGAGAAGGCCAAGCTCGTCGCGCGCGCGATTCCGTTCTGCGTCGGCTCGGCGCCGGTCGCGGGCGGCAAGTCGACCGTCGAGATGAAGGGCTTCGCGGAAGGCCACTACCACGAGTTCGTGAACGCCATTCGCGGCGAGGGCCTCTGGTACGAGCAGACGCACTCGCGCTGCTTCGCCGACATCGAGTACTGCATTCCGCAGATGGAGGGCATCCTCGTCGGCTGCGTCGCGCAGCAGGTCTCGGGCAAGCTCGCCTGGGACTCGGCGACGCAGAGCTTCGACAACGCCGCCGCGAACGCGCTCGTCAAGCCCTACATCCGCAAGGGGTGGGAGTTCTAATAAACAAATCGAAAGGAAAAACGAAAATGAACGTTTCACGTAGACAGTTCTTCGGATTCCTCGGAACGGGCGCCGCCGCGGCGGCGCTCCCGGGGTGCATCTGCCCGCCGCCGGCGAAGTGCGGCCCGAAGCCGCAGAAGATCGCGCTGCAGCTCTACTCGCTGCGCAAGTACATCGGCGGCGAGAAGGACAAGGAAGGCAAGGTCATCCTCCAGGGCGTCGGCCTCGACAAGGGGCTTGAGGACGTCGCGGCGATCGGCTTCAAGGGCGTCGAGTTCGCCGGCTACTACCAGTACGGCAGCGACCCGAAGGGCCTCCGCAAGGCGCTCGCGAACGCGGGCCTCAAGGCGTGCGGCACGCATGTCGGCACGAACGCCTACGGCCTCGACACGAAGAAGTGGACGTATGACCCCGAAGTGCTGAAGCGCACCTGCGACTTCAACATGTCCTACGGCAACAACCTCGTCATCTGCCCCGGCGGCGGCAACTTCCCGCCCGGCTGCAGCTGGTCGACGGGCCGGGGCGGCGAGCCCTGCAAGCCCTCGCAGGAGATCGACGACTTCACGAAGAAGCTCGCGGAGCACTACAACAAGGTCGCGGCGGACGCCGCGAAGTTCGGTTGCCGCATCGGCCTCCACAACCACACGTGGGAGCACGCGATCTTCATGCAGGACGGGACGTCCTTCTGGGACTACTTCTTCTCGAACACCTGCGCGAACGTCTGCATCGAGCAGGACGTCGGCTGGTCGACCTGCGCGGGCGTCGATCCGTGCGAGACCTACGAGAAGTATCCGCACCGCTCGCCGACGCTCCACGCGAAGGAGAACGGCATGGGCAAGGACGTCAAGGAGTTCGACGCGATCCTCGGCCAGCCCGGCCGGCCGGGCGCGAAGCCGGTCGAGTGGGACCGCATCATCGCCGCGACGGCGAAGGACGGCGTCGAGTGGTTCGTCGTCGAGTGCGAGCGCCACTTCGAGGACCTGTCGGCGGTTCTGCCGTCCTACAACTTCCTCAAGGCGAAGGGCCTCAACTAAATGATCGAGACGCTCGCGGCTCATCTCGACGCCTTCGCGGCCCTCGCGCCGACGTGGGGACTTCTGCTCGTCTTCGTCTTCATGGCGATCGAGTCGTCGTTCATCCCGTTCCCGTCGGAGGTCGTGATGATTCCCGCGGGCTTTCTCGCTGCGCGCGGCGAGCTGGGGTGCGGAACCCCGCTCGCCGCCGTCACGCTGGCGTTCCTCGTCGGCGTCCTCGGCTCCCTTGCGGGGGCCTACGTGAACTACTTCCTGGCCCTCTGGGTCGGCAAGCCGTTCCTGGAGAGGTACGGCAAGTGGTTCTTCCTGAAGCCGGCTGCGCTGAACCGGGCCTGTGAGGTCTTTAACCGTTATGGCGCGGCGACGACGTTCGTCTGTCGCATGGTTCCCGCGATTCGCCAGCTCATTTCCATTCCCGCCGGCATTGCGCGGATGCCGCTGGGACCGTTTACGCTCTTTACCGCGCTTGGCGCGGGCGTCTGGACGGCGATCCTGACGTTCGTCGGCTGGGCCATTGGCCGCTCGACGGCGAACATCACCTATCTCGAACTCTGCCTGAAGGGCAAGGAGATGGCGTCCGCCAACCTCCCGCTCGTCCTCGGCGGTGCGGTTGCGCTTGTCGCCCTCTATGCGCTGCTCTCGAAACTTGTCATGAAAGGAAACACGAAATGATCTCGACTCTCTTCCTCGCGGCCGCCGCCGTCCTCACGCAGGGCGAACTCACCGTGCGCCCGAACGACTGCCCGAAGTGCCCGTTCCGCATGCGCATCGCGCCGGACGCCAAGACGGCGTTCGTCAACACCGCCAAGGTGTCCGAGAAGGACTTTCCGAAAATGGCCAAGCGCGCGTTCGACCTCATGACGAAAGCGGCGGACGCGAAGAAGGGCGGCGACCAGCGTCCGCTCATGGGCTGGTCGAGCTGGAACACCTTCGCCGTCGACATCTCCGAGTCGATCATCAGCTCGGTCGCCGAGGCGATGGCGACGAACGGCCTCAAGGCCGCCGGCTACACCTACGTCAACATCGACGACGGCTTCTTCGGCGGACGCGACAAGGACGGCAAGCTGCTCATCCACCCGACGCGCTTCCCGAACGGCCTGAAGCCCGTCGTCGAGCGCATCCACGCGCTCGGCCTGAAGGCCGGCATCTACTCCGACGCGGGCTCCGACACCTGCGGCAGCATGTGGTCGAACGACCCGCTCGGCAAGGGCTCCGGCCTCTACGGACATGACCTGGAGGACTGCCGCTTCTTCTTCGGCGAGATGGACTTCGACTTCATCAAGATCGACTACTGCGGCGGCCTGAAGCTCAAGCTCGACGAGCAGGAGCGCTACACGGCGATCCGCCGCGCAATCGACGTCTCCGGCAAGAAGGGCGTGCGGATGAACATCTGCCGCTGGACGTTCCCCGGCGAATGGGCGGCGGGCGTCGCCGAGTCCTGGCGCACGACGCGCGACATCCGCGCGAACTGGAAGAGCGTGAAGGACATCATCGACGAGAACATCCCGCTCACGGGCTACACGAGCCTCGGCCACTACAACGACATGGACATGCTGGAGGTCGGGCAGATCGCCGGGCAGATGAAGACGGCTTTCGGCAAGGAGGATTCGGGGCTCACGCGGCTTGAGGAGCAGACGCACTTCGGGCTTTGGTGCATGCTCTCCTCGCCGCTCCTGATCGGCTGCGACGTCCGCACGATGGACGACACGACGCGCGAGCTCGTGACGAACCCGTTCCTCCTCGGCATGAACCAGAACGACCTGGGCGTGCCCGTGAAGACGGTCTTGCGCCTCGGCGACGCCTACACGCTCGTCAAGGACTGCGACTCGGTCGGCGGCACGGCGCGCTACCTGACGCTCTACAACGGCGGCGAGAAGGATCACAAATTCAAGGTCGAGCTGTTCAAGCTGGATCTCGACGGCAAGGTCGCGTTCTTCGACCTCGCCGAGCGGGCCGACCTCGGCGAAATCGAGCGCGAGGTCTCCTTCACCGTCCCGGCGCACGGCGCGCGCTTCTTCCGCCTCGACGCCGAACGCCGCCGCTAAAGCGGCCGCAAATCCTCAGCAATTGGGTAAACAGTGTCTGATTGACCAAATTCGCCGACGGAGTTGGCGAATTTGGTCTAAAAATGCCGAAACCGTCGGCGATTTTGACTCTGATGTGCGAAATCTGATATAATTTCGCGCATGAAAGCAGAAAAAGAGATCAATGTCGAACGTTTCCTTGACATCGCCGGCATTCTGAAGACCAAGTCGGTCTTCCTGTTCGGCCCACGTCAGTGCGGGAAGTCCTGGCTGGTCGAGCATACGGTCAGGGACGCTCATCTGCTGGACCTGCTTTCGTCCGAGACGTATCTCCGCCTTGCGCAACACCCCGAATACATCGAGGAAGTCGGCGCGGACGGCAAGCCCGTGGTAATTGACGAGATACAGAAGCTGCCGCAGCTGCTGGACGAGGTGCATCGCCTCATTGAGCGGCGAGGCTTCCGCTTTTTGCTGACGGGATCGAGCGCGCGCAAGCTGCGGCGTCAGGGCGTCAACCTGCTTGGCGGACGTGCGCGCGTCAAGCGGCTGCATCCGTTCTCGGCGGCGGAACTGAAAGACCGGTTTTCCCTTGCGCGCGCGGTGAACTACGGACTGCTGCCGTCCGTCTGGTTCTCGGACGAGCCGGAAGAGGATCTGGCGGACTACATCGACGAGTATCTGCGGCAGGAGATCATCGCCGAGGGGGCGACGCGGAACCTGCCGGCGTTCGGGCGATTTCTGGAGGTGGCGGCATTGAGCAACGGCGAGCAGATCGACTACGCGGCAATCTCGCGCGACGCGAAAGTGCCGCGTTCCACGGTGCAGGAATACTTTCGCATCCTCAAGGAGACGATGCTGGCGGACGAGGTGCCGGTCTGGAAGCGTGGCCTGAAGCGGAAGACCGTGGAGACGGCGAAGTTCTATCTCTTCGATCCCGGCGTTGCGCGGCGACTGATGCGGCGCAGGCCTGTCGAGGAGGGGACGCGCGAGTACGGGCACCTGTTCGAGACGTGGGTTCACCACGAGCTTCGCGCGTATCTCGACAGCCGCATCCGGGACGGCGCCGTCAGCTGCTGGCGGACGCCGTCGGGCACGGAGGTCGACTTCATCGTCGGGACGACGGCCATCGAGGCCAAGAGCGGTTGCACGGTGGCGCGACCGGACTGCGCGGGGCTGCGGGCGCTCGCGGAGGAGGGCACATTCGCGCATCGCGTCATCGTCTGCCGCGAGCCGGTTGCGCGGCAGGTCGACGGCATTGAGATCCTTCCGGTTGCGGACTTTGTCGAACGCCTGTGGTCGGACGCGCTGATTGATTTGGATTCGGTCGCCGTGGGTTGAACTTCGCGGCTGACGATTCGGCTGAATGTCCCTTGCCCGTCTTGAATGATGGGCGCGGGTTTGTTATACTCTCCTTTAACCACCACAGGAGAGGATCATGTCCAGACCGAAAATCACCATCTGCATGGGGAGCAGCTGCTTCGCGCGCGGGAACGAGAAGAACGTCGCATTCTGCGAGGAGTTCCTTGCGGCGCGCGGCCTCCGGGACGACGTCGACGTCGAACTCGGCGCGTCGCTCTGCACGGGCAACTGTGCGCAAGGGCCCGTCGTCATCGTGGACGGCAAGACGTACACGAACGTCGACCGGGGCGTCATGAAGGACATCCTGGAGCGGACATTCCCATGAACGCGCCCGTCTACACCATCGAGAACGAGTGCCAGGACTGCTACAAGTGCGTCCGGCACTGCCCCGTCAAGGCGATTCGCATCGTCAACGGCAAGGCGTCCGTCATCCCGGAGGCCTGCGTCGCGTGCGGCGCCTGCGTGAAGGTCTGCCCCGCGCACGCGAAGAAGATCCGCAGCGACCTCGCGCGGCTGAAGGAGCTCTTGGCGTCCGGCGCGAAACTCTACGCCTCGGTCGCGCCGAGTTTTGCGGGCTACTTCAAGGGCGTGACGATCGGTCGGCTCGCCGCCGCGATCCGGAAGCTCGGCTTCGCGGGCGTGAGCGAGACGGCGCACGGCGCGGAGTCGGTGAGCGCGCACGTCTCGCGGCTCCTCGACCAGACCGGTTCGCCGCTCGTCATCTCCAGCGCGTGTCCGGCCGCCGTCGACATGATCCGCAAGTACCTGCCCGGCTACGCGAAGTTCATCTCGCCGCTGCCCTCGCCCGTGCGGGCGCACGCGGGGCTCCTGAAGGAGGCGTACGGGGCGAACGCGAAGGTCGTCTTCTTCGGGCCGTGCGCGGCGAAGAAGAACGAGGCCGACGCGCATCCCGACCGGCTCGCGCTCGCGTGCGTCTTCCCGGCGCTGGAGCAGATCCTGAAGGAGAAGGGCGTCACGGTCACGGACGAGGAGGCCGACCTCGCGCTCGGCCCGGCGGAGGAGGGGCGGTTCTACTCCGTCGAGGGCGGCATGAACGACACGCTCCGCGACGGCCGGGCGAACGTGCGCTACCTCTCGGTCTCGGGGCTCGACAACCTGCGCCGCGTCCTCGGCGACCTGCCGCGCGAGCTGCGCAGCGGCGGAGCCGCGCCGGGTGGCCGCAAGCTCTTCCTCGAAGTCCTCGCCTGCCCCGGCGGGTGCGTGAACGGCCCTGTCATGCCGAAGGACGGCGGGTCGCTCGCGACGCTCTTCGCGACGGACGCCGCGTCGCCGCTCCAGACGAGCGCCGGGCGCTGCTTCACGCACTGCGGCGTCGCAGCGTATCCGGCGGCGGCGATCCGCGAGGACGAGCCGGACGAGACGGCGATGGCGCAGGCCCTCGCGCGCGTCGGCAAGTACTCGAAGGCCGACGAGCTCAACTGCGGCTCGTGCGGCTACGAGACGTGCCGCGCGTTCGCGCGCGCGCTGCTCGCGGGCAAGGCCGAGGAGGCCCAGTGCCACACGTTCCTCAAGAAGAACTTCCAGCGGACGTCGAACGCGCTCATCAAGTACATCCCGGCGGGCGTCGTCATCGTGGACGGCAAGGGCATGATCATCGAGTGCAACCGCGTCTTCGCCGAGATGTGCGGCGAGACGGAGCTGTTCGAGACGCTCGGCAACCTGGAGGGCATCGCGTGCGCGGCGCTGATGGGCGAGTTCGCCGACCTCTTCGCCGGCGCGCTGGAGCACGGCAGCGAGATCGTCAAGTACCGCCAGCCGTGGAAGGGGCGGGTCGTGACCGTGAGCGTCTTCCCGATTGCGAAGGGCGAGTTCGCCGGCGCGGTCGTGCAGGACGTCACGCAGAACGAGGGCCGCCGCGAGGAGATCGCCGCGAAGGCGCGCGAGGTCATCGCGAAGAACGTCTTCACGGTGCAGCAGGTCGCGCGGCTCTTTGGCGAGCACATCGCCGAGACGGAGATCATGCTCAACGAGATCGCCGGGGCCTACGAGTCGCAGACCGAGGGCCGGCGTCTGCGGGAATCCGACAACGGGGCTTACCTGAATGGATAGGGACCTCTTCATCGAGATGGAGGCCGCGCAGTACACGAAGACGGGCCAGGCCGCCTGCGGCGACGACGTGCGCTTCCTGACGGTCGAGAAGGAGAACCGCCACCTCTGCGCGCTCTCGGACGGCCTTGGCAGCGGCGTGAAGGCGAACGTCCTCGCGACGATGACGACGTCGATGGCGATCCGCTTCCTGGAGTCCAACATCCCGACGCTGGAGGCGGCGGAGATCATCATGGACTCGCTGCCCGTCTGCGAGGTGCGCAAGATCGGCTACGCGACGTTCTCGCTCTTCGACTTCCGGCTCGGCGGCCGCGCGAAGATCACCGAGATGGGGAACCCCGGCTACATCCACCTGCGCGGGGCGGAGGAGGTGCTGCCGCTCCGGGACGAGCAGGTCGTCTCGGTGCACTGGCCGGACCGCGAGGTGCGCGAGTGCGAGGCCGACTTCCGCGTGGGCGACCGCATCATCCTCTGCTCCGACGGCGTGACGCAGTCGGGGCTCGGCGTGAACAGGGAGATGAAGTTCGGCTGGCGGCGTTCGGGCGTCCTTCGCCACGCGCGCGAATTCATCCACTTCGACCCGGGCATCTCGGCGAAGGAGCTCGCGGCCTCGATCGCCAACCGCGCGCTCCAGCTGACGCCGGGCGGCTGCAAGGACGACATCACCTGCGTCGTCATCTACCTGCGGCGGCCGCGCGTCATGCGCATCCTCTCCGGCCCGCCGTTCTACCGGGAGCATGACGCCGAGTACGCGCGTCAGGCGAAGCTCGGCTTCGACCACGTGGTCATCTGCGGCGGCACGACGGCGAACATCGTCGAGCGCGAGCTCGGCAAGCGGGTGAAGGTCGACCTCGCGGACATGCGCCGCGCGGGCGGGCTGCCGCCGGTCGGGCAGATCGCGGGCGTCGGCCTCGTGACGGAGGGCATCCTCACGCTCTCGCGCGTGGCGACGGCGCTGGAGGAGATGCGCGACCCGCGCAACGAGCCGGCGGCGGCGAAAGCCATCCTCGAGCGGATGATGGCGCACGACCGCATCGAGTTCGTCATCGGCACGAAGGTGAACGAGTCGCACCAGGACCCGAACATCCCGCAGGACCTGGAGCTGCGGCGCTCGGTCGTCAAGCGGCTCACCGCCGCGCTGGAGCACAACTACCGCAAGCAGGTCACGGTCAACTACTACTGACGGGCGGCGCAGGGCTCCAGCATGCAAGATAACCCGCTCCCTGCACGACAGTCGGGTGTGCCAGAACGTCTCGCTACGGGCGAATCGCATCTTGTCCCGTCGTCCCGACAGCTCGCGCTTCGAAGCGGGAAGCTGCTCGCTCGGTCTCGTCGCTCAGGTTTGCGCTTCTCGCCGAAGACAACCGGCCGGCTTCAGCCTGCCATGCCTCGGCGAGACCACGGGCTGCGGGCGTAACCTCTCCGACGCCAGCAAACCCTCGCTCCTCACTCGCGCCACTTCCCGCCCCTCCGCGCGCACGACACCTCACATTCGGGTTTTGTCACGCAGAGCCGCAGAGGTCGCAGAGTATTGCGAAGCGGCGGCGCAAGCCTCCTGTGGCACGGAGGAGCCGACAGTCGCGCGAGAGGAGCGCAGGGATCGCCTGTCGCCTCGGTGGTCTCGCTTGATGAGAGGCATTCAGCCGAGGGGAATGGCTTGTCATGCCTGATAGACTGACGTGTGGCGACAGGTGCGACTCCCGGAGCGACGGTTCGTGCGAGCTGTCGGGCCGACGGGCCAAAATGCGATTCGCCCATGCTGAAGCCTTGACCGGCGGCGGGGCTCGGCCGTTTTTGATATAATGGCGGGCCATGAAGAACCTGTTCATCGAAGCCTCCGCAGGGACGGGGAAGACCCAGGCGCTCGGCGAGCGCCTGATCGCGCTTCTGCACGACGGCGTCCGCCCGGAGGAGATCGTCGCGCTCACGTTCTCGCGCGCGGCGGCCGGCGAGATCTTCGAGCGGTTCGTCGGGCTTTTGGCGGAACGCGCGCAGACGTCGCCCGAAGACGCGCGGCTCCTGCGGCGCGTCCTTGCGACGCAGCACCTCTCGCAGATCGGCACGCTCGACAGCTTTCTCATGCGCATCGTCCGCGCGTTCCCGCTGGAGCTCGGCCTCGTCGGCGAGCTGACGCTCATGGACGAGTTCGAGGCTGCGCGCGAACGCGCGACCGTCTCGTTCGCCATCCTGCGCCGCACGGAGGCGACGCTCAAGAAGGCGTTCGTCGAGGCGTTCGCGCTCGCGATGAACCGCGAGGACGTGCGGAGCTTCGTCGAGTCCTACCGCACGTTCATCAGGGCCTGGCACGCGCGCGTGACGGCGTTTCCCGAGAAGTCCGCCTGGGGCGACCCGACGGCGATCTGGGGCCGTGACCCCGCTTTCGCCCACGTGACGGCGCGCGAGCTCGGCGCGGCGGCGGACCGCTTGGCGGAACGGGTCGGCGCGGACGGCGACTGGCGGGACCTGACGGACTGGGTGCGCGGCTTCCGGGGGCGTTTCGGCACGCCGAAGGGCCTCGTGAAGAAGATCCTGTCGGATGACGGCCTCTGGACGTCCGAGGCCTTCTCGTTCTCGTTCAGGCGCCGCGCCTACAGCCTGACGCGCGAGCAGACGCTCGCGCTCCGCGAGGCGTTCCTCTGCGTCTGCGGCTACGTCATCCGCATGAAGCTCGAACTCGCGCGCGGCGTCTTCACGCTCATCTCGGCTTTCGAGCGGGAATACGACCGCCGGGTGCGCCGCGCGGGCAAGCTCGTCTTCGAGGACGTGCCGCGCCTCCTGAAGGCCCTGCCGCCGGAGACGCGCCTCGCGCTCGAGTTCCGGCTCGATTCGCGGATCCGCGCCTGGGCGCTTGACGAGTTCCAGGACACGAGCCGCGAGCAGTGGTCGGCGCTCGGAAACCTCATCGACGAGGCCTGGCAGTCGGATGGCGAGAAGTCGCTCTTCGTCGTCGGCGACCGCAAGCAGGCGATCTACGGCTGGCGCAACGGCGACGTCGGCATCTTCGAGGGCCTGCTGGCGAACAGCCCGCCCGACGCGCGCGGCGAGCTGAAGAAGACCTATCGGTCGGGCCCGGCGGTCGTCGAGGCCGTCAACCGCGTCTTCGCGCGCGGGCGCATCCGGGATGAGTTTCCCGCGTGGAGCTGTCCCGAACACGAGACGGCGCGCCCCGCCGTCGCGGGATTCGTCCGCACGATGGACGCGCCGGGCCGCACGATGGAGGATTTCGTCGAGCCGGTCCTGACGGCGCTGACGGCGAACCTCGGCGCGCGGGCGGACGATCCGAGGCGGCGGGAGGTCTCCGCCGCGATTCTCGTGCGCGGAAACCGGTTCGGCGCGTTCCTCGCGGATCGGCTGAAGGCCGCCGGGTTCGAGGGCGTCGTCTGGGAGGGCGAGTCGGCGGTGCTCGACACGCCGGCGCTCGCGGGCTTTCTCGACCTCGTGCAGCTCGCGGACCATCCGGGCGACGCGATGGCCTACCGGCACTTCCGCATGACGCCGCTCGCGGCGGCGAAGTATCCGGACGGCGTGCCGCCGGCGGCGGAGGTGTCGCGCGAGCTGGCCCACGCCTTCACGACGCGCGGCCTCGTCCGAACCCTGCGGGAGCTGCGCGCGTGCCTGCCGGCGGCGTTCGATCGGGCGTGGAGCCGCTTCACGGAGGAGCGGTTCACGGATCTCCTGCGTGCGGCGGCCGAGTTCGAACTGGGACTTTCCGCCGGCACGCGGCTCGCCGACTTTCCGGCGTTCCTCCAGTCGAAGAAGAAGCGTACGGTCGCCGAGAAGGGCCTGGTGCGCATCCTGACGATCCACCGCTCAAAGGGCCTCGGCTTCGACTATGTCGTCCTGCCGCTCTACGAATACGAGTCGCTGACGGCCGAGTCGGACGGCCCGCTCGTCGGCGAGAGCTGGATCCTGCCCGATCCCGGTGCGCGCGTCGCGAAGGCCGTGGGCGGGCTGGAGGCGGCGTATTGCGTGCGCAAGGCCCGTGCCGAGCAGGAGGCGCTCTGCACGTATTACGTCGCGCTGACGCGGGCGAAGCGCGCGATGACGCTCGTCCTCCATCCGGCCGGTTCGGCGCTGAAGTTCTCCGATCTCGTCCGCAGCGCCGACCTCGCCGATCTCGCGCACCCCGAATTCCGCTTTGCGCCGTCGACGTCCGGCCGTGCGCCGGTGACGGCCCCGGCGCCGCTGCGTGCGCCCGTGGCGCGCGCGGCGCGGCAGCGTCTCGCGCGGCGCCTGCCGTCGCTCGGCTACGTCCACGGCGTCTCCGCCGGGTCGCTGTTCGCGTCCGCCGAACGGCGCGCGGCCGCGTTGCGGCGCGGTACGGACGCCCATGCGGCGGCGGCGCGCCTCGCGTTCACGGACGCGCTCCCGCAGCCGGCGGGGTTCGTCGCGCTCTGGCGCGAACGGGCGTTCGAGGTCTGCCTGGACGACGAGTGGGTCTCGGGCCGCTTCGACCGCGTGACGTTCTTCCGGGACGCGGCGGGCGACCTGCGGGCGGAGATCGTCGACTTCAAGACGTCGCTGGCGCACCCGGCACGTTACGACGGCCAGCTCGCCGCCTACCGCCGGGCCGTGGCGGCCCTCACGGGAATCCCGCCGGGCCGCATCACGGCCCGCCTGATGCCGCTGCCGTCCGATTGACGCGATTCAGCGGCGGCGGTTTATGGTATAATGCGCGTCCATGAAAGACGACTTCCTCGTATTCGACCATGTGACGAAGCGTTTTGGCGCGTTGACGGCGGTCAATGACGTCTCGCTGACGGTGAAGAAGGGCGAGTTCTTCTCGCTCCTGGGCCCCTCCGGGTGCGGCAAGACGACGCTCCTGCGGATGCTGGGCGGCTTCGAGCGTCCCGATTCGGGGCGCATCTACCTCGAAGGGCGCGATATCACGGACCTGCCGCCGAACCAGCGGCGCGTCCACACCGTCTTCCAGAACTACGCGCTCTTCCCGACGATGACGGTCTGGGACAACATCGCGTTCTCGCTCACGCTCGCGAAGACGCCGAAGGACGAGATCGAGGAGCGGGTGGACGGGATTCTGGAGATGATCCAGCTCTCCGACCAGGCGTGGAAATACCCGAACCAGCTCTCGGGCGGCCAGAAGCAGCGCGTCGCCATCGCCCGCGCCCTCGTGGACCGTCCGCAGGTGCTGCTCCTCGACGAGCCGCTCGCGGCGCTCGACCTGAAGCTCCGCCAGCACATGCTGCTGGAACTCGACACGATCCACGATCAGGTCGGCATCACGTTCCTCTACGTCACGCACGACCAAGGCGAGGCGATGTCGCTTTCCGACCGCATCGCCGTCATCAACAAGGGGACGGTCGAGCAGCTCGCGGGCCCGGCGCAGATCTACGAGGCCCCGGCGACGCGCTTCGTCGCGTCGTTCATCGGCGACACGAACTTCTTCTCCGGCGAGATCGTCTCGGTCGAGGGCGACTACTGCTACATCCAGGTCGAGGGCTTCCCCCAGATCAAGGCCTACAACGACAAGAAGCTCGCCGTCGGCCAGCGCGTCGATTTGTCCGTTCGGCCGGAGAAGATCCGCGTCACCCTCGCGCCGCCGACGCCGGAGAAGGGCGCGTCGATCAACGTCTTCCCGTCCGTCGTCAAGGACATCGTCTATCAGGGCGTCTACACGAAATATTGGCTCAAGTCGAGCCAGCTCAGGATCTCGGCCCTGAAGCCGCACTCGCGCTTCCTCCTCGACCAGGAGCCGATCACGTGGAACGACGAGGTCTTCGTCTGGTGGCACCCGGACGACGGGTACATGGTGGAGGTCTAGCATGCCGAACGAACTGACGATAGACGAGCTGAAGGACGAGATTCGCAAGGGCGCGCGCTGCGTCCTGCAGGTGCGCCATGCCGAGCGTCCGAAGATGGACCCGAACGACCCAAGCTTCGGCGACGAGCTGCACCTGACGCGCGAAGGCGCGCGAACGGCGCGGCTCTTGGGCGAGCAGCTGTCCGAGTTCAGGGACGATGTCGCGTTCTGTTCGAGTCCGCTCACGCGGACGCGTGAGACGGCCGTCGGCATCGCCGCCGGCATGGGCCTTGCAAACGCGGCGATTCCGGCGTTCGGTTGTCTCGGCAACGATTCCTTTTTCTATGAAGATCCGTTGGAGGTGCTGAAGACCTTCAACACGATGGAGTTCTTCACGGCGTGCTTCACGTATTTCGAGCAGGGCCGGATACCGGGGTTCAAGGAGATTCACTCGGCGGCGGACGCCTGCGCGCGGTGGCTGTTCGAGCAGGCCGGGAACCGTCGCCTGTTCGTCGCCGTCACGCATGACTGCTACATCGCGGCGTTCCTCGCCGCGCGCGGCGCGTATGGGCCGTTCTCGCGCAAGAACTGGCCGCGCTTCCTCGACGGCGCGGCGATTCTCGTCTACCCGGACGGCACGCGCCGCGATGTGCTCGTCCGGTCGGGGCTGTCCTACGGCATCTGCGGCGTGCGCCCCGTGCGAGCCGTCGTCTTCGACTTCGGCGGTGTCATGACGAAAACCACAATGCCGGAGCGCGTCCGCGCCTGCACGGCGGACTTCGGCATCGACTGGCGGGCCCTTGAAACGGGATTCGCCCGCTACCGGCATCTGCTGGATGGCGGGTTCATCACGTTGGAGCAGATGTACGACCTCATCTGGGCGGATGCGGACATTGCGCTGACGGACGAAATGCGGCAGCGCATTCTCGAAGAGGACTACGCGAGCTTCCTGGAGGGCTACCGCAACGAGCAGACGCTCGCCTGGATGCGGGAGCTGAAGGCGAAGGGCTTCAAGATCGGCATCCTCACGAACATGCCGCCCGCGTTCGCGCCGCGCTTCCGAAAGGTCTTCGCGGACTTCATCGCACAGGCAGACGCGATGGTCATCTCCGGCGAGGAGCACATGTTCAAGCCGCAGAAGCGCATCTACGATCTCTTGAAGACGCGCATCGGCCTGCACGTGGACGAGCTCTGCTTCGTCGATGATGTCGAGGAGAACTGCGCGGCCGCGCGGCGCTGCGGCTGGCAGGCGATTCGCTTCGAGACGAACGAGCAGGTCGCCCGCGACTTCGCCGCGCGCTATGCCTGAGGCGGAGACGGCGGTGCGCAATCTCCTGATCGTCGCCGAGCAGGTCGCGGTGCTGTTCGTCCTCATGGGCGTCGGTGCCGTCCTGCGCAAGACGAAGCTGATGGACGAGAAATGCGTCGGCGGAATCGTGAACCTGCTGATTCTCGTCGTGACGCCGTGCCTAATCGTCGACAGCTTCCAGCGTCCGTTCGACCCGTCGATGCTGGCGAGCCTCGGCTTCGCGTTTCTGATTGCCGTCGCCGGGCACCTCGCCGTGATGGCGCTGGCCGCGCGAGTCGTCCGCCATCCGGCGGCGGACACGCGCAGGCCCTTGCTGCTCGCGGCGGTCTTCTCGAACGCCGGGTTCATGGGCATTCCGCTCGAACAGGCGATTCTCGGCGAGACGGGCGTCTTCTACGGCATCGTCTATGTCGTCGTCTTCAACCTCTTCATGTGGAGCTGGGGCGTGCGGATGATGGAGAAGGCGGCGCGTCCGGCCTGGAGCTGGAAGACGGTCGTGAATCCGGGGACTGTCGGCATCCTGCTCGGCTTGCCGCTCTTCCTGTTCTCCGCGCGGCTGCCGCCGTTCCTCGGCACGTCCGTCCGCCATGTCGCGAACCTGAACACGCCGCTGGCGATGGTCGTGATCGGCTACTCGCTCGCGGGCGCGAAGCTGGGGCGCGTCCTGCGGCTGCCGGCGGCATATGTCGCGACGTTCGTCCGGCTCGTCGCCTATCCGCTCCTGATGGTCGCCGCGCTCGCCCTGTTCCGTCCGCACCTCGACCGCCGGATGGCGCTGGCGGTCGTGATTGCGGCGGCCGCGCCGGTCGCGGCGATGGTCTCGATGTTCGCGGTGAAGTTCGGCCGCGACGTCGAGACGTCCGTCGCGGTCGTGTGCGGCTCGACGGTGCTGAGCATTCTCACCCTGCCGCCTGTCATCGCCCTCGCCCTCGCGGTCCTCTGACTGCCCGTGCATGACGTGGAGACGCCGCCGCGGAGCTTCCGCGAATTTGGTATAATGCGCGCCATGAAAACATCGCTTTCCTGTTTTGCCGTGTCCGCCGCACTGCTCGGCGGCGCCGCCTTTGCGGAGAATCCCGTCGCGTTCGTCGATCCGTTCGTCGGCACGACGGGCACGGGCCACACGTTCCCCGGCGCGTGCGTGCCGTTCGGCCTCGTCCAGGCGGGGCCGGATTCGGGCTGGAACGACTGGGCGCACTGCTCGGGCTACCAGAAGGACGACCCGACCTTTCTCGGATTCTCGCAGACGCACCTGAACGGCACGGGGTGTCCCGACCTCGGCGACATGCGCTTCCTGCCGTATCACGGCGACGTGAAGCGGGCCACGTGGACGGTGCGCAAGGATGCGGCGAGTGAGCGGGCCGAACCGGGTTTCTACGCCGTCGACCTGCCGGACGAACGCCTCCGGGTCGAGGTCGCGGCGCTTGCGCGGACGGCCGTCTATCGCCTCACGCCCGCCGAGGACATGACGCTTCACCTGTTCTTCGACCAGGAGGGCTGCATCGGCGATTTCGCCCGGACGCGCGGCACGACCTTCCCGACCGGCTTCATCCAGAACGACGGCGACCGCGCGTTCGACGCCTTCTACCGCCGGAACGGCTGGGTGCGGAATCGTTCCGTCTACGCGCGCTTCGCGTTCTCGCATCCGTTCACGGTCGCGGCGGAGTTCCCGTGCGCGGGGAAGGACAACGCGGTCGTCCGCCGCGTCTACGACTTCGCGCTTCGTGCGGGCGAGCCGCTGGAGGTGCGGCTTGCGCTCTCCGCGACGTCGTGTGCGGCGGCGCGGCAGAACCTGGATGCGGAACTTGCGGACAAGAGCTTTGACGCGGTGCGCGCGGCGGCCTCGGCCGCCTGGGCGCGCGCATTGGCGGGGGCCGAAGTGCGGGGCGGGACGGACGAGCAGAAACGGAACTTCTACACGGCCCTCTATCACCTCTATCAGCAGCCGAACGACCTCTCGGACGTCGGTGCGCCGCCGCGCGCGTCGACGCTGTCGATGTGGGACGTTTTTCGTGCGGCGTGCCCCTGGTATGCGCTGATGAAGCCCGACGTCATCGACGGCATCGTCACCTCGGCCCTGCGCCAGTACGACGAGGTCGGCTACCTGCCGATCTGGCAGCTCTGGGGCAAGGACAACCACTGCATGATCGGCAACCACACCGTGCCGGCCCTCGTCGACGCCTACCTGTCGGGGCACAAGATGGACGCGGAGAAGGCGTATCGCGCGGTGAAGGATTCGCTGACGAAGAACTTCAAGTCGCGTCCGAAGGATCGGTTCGACCTCCTCGACCACTACGGCTACTATCCGTTCGACCTCATCAAGGGCGAGTCGGTGAGCCGCACGCTCGAATGCGCCTACGACGACGCCTGCGCGGCACGGTTCGCCGCCGCGCTCGGCAAGCGGGAGGATGCGGCGTTCTTCGCGCAACGCGCACAGAACTGGAAGAACGTGTTCGACGCGGCGACGGGGTTTGCGCGCGGCAAGGACACGCAGGGGAACTGGCGCACGCCGTTCGACCCCTACGCGCTCGGCCATGGGGCGGAGACGGCGAACGACTTTACGGAAGGCAACGCCTTCCAGTATTCCTGGCACGTGCTGCATGACGTGCCGGGGCTCATCGCCGCAATGGGCGGGAAGTCCGCGTTCGCCGCGAAGCTCGACGCGCTCTTCGCCGCGCCCGAGACCGTCCAGGGCGCGGGCTTTGTCGCCGACGTGTCGGGCTTGATCGGACAGTATGCGCACGGCAACGAGCCGAGTCATCACGTCGCCTACCTCTACCAGTACGTTGGGCGTCCCGACCGCACGGCGGAGGTCGTGCGCGAGGTCTTCGACCGCTTCTACGCGCCGAAGCCGGATGGCCTTTGCGGCAACGACGACTGCGGGCAGATGAGCGCGTGGTACGTCTTCGGCGCACTGGGGTTCTATCCGGTCGACCCGGCCTCGGGCGTGTTCGTCCTCGGCGCGCCGCAGCTGCCGCAGGTGCGCCTCGGCCTGCCGAACGGGAAGACGTTCACCGTGACGGCGAAGAACCTCTCGAAGGCGAACAAGTACGTGAAGGCGGTGACGCTGAACGGGCAGCCATGGACGGGCTTTGTGCTGAAGCGCGCCGACGTCCTCGCCGGCGGCGAACTCGTCTTCGAGATGACGGCGACGCCGAAGCCTTGAGCTGCTGGAACTATCTCCTTCGCCGCGTCCTTGAGATGATTCCGACCACCGTCGGAATCCTGCTCTTGACGTTCGCGCTCTTCAACGTCGTCGGCGGCTCGCCCGCCGAGACGATTCTCGGCAAGAACGCCTCGGCCGCGTCCATCGCCGCATTCAACCGCCAGTATGGCTACGACCGGCCGCTCGTCTTCGCGAAGGACAGCCAGTTCGTCCGCTTCCTCGCCGATCTCGCGAAGGGCGACTTCGGCTACTCGGTCGAGAACGACGAGCCTGTCCTCGACGTGCTCGCGCGCGGCGTCGGGCCGTCCCTCTCGCTCACCGTGCCGATTCTCGTCGGTGGCGTCTTCGTCGGCCTCGTCCTCGCGATTGGCGCGGCGGCCTGCCGTGGGGGCGCGGTCGACAAGGCCATCCTGTTCGGCTCGACCGTCCTCATGAGCGTCAACTACGTCGTCTGGGTGCTGGCGGGGCAGTTCTTCCTCTCCTACAAGGCGGGGCTCTTTCCCGTCTGGGGATACCGCAACGCCTTCTATCTCGCGCTGCCTGTCCTGATCGGCATCGTCTCGTCGCTCGGGACGGACGTCCGGTTCTTCCGCACGGCCCTCCTCGACGAGATCTACAAGCCCTACGTCCTCGCCGCGCGGGCGAAGGGGCTGACGCGGTTCGCCATCCTGACGCGGCACGTCCTGCGCAACGCGCTCATCCCGATCGTCACCTACGTCTCGCTTGCGATTCCGGGGCTCTTCGCGGGTTCGCTGCTGCTGGAGAGCTTCTTCGGCATCCCCGGCCTCGGCTCCGTCGCAATCAACGCGATCCACTCGGCGGACATGGCGGTCGTGCGGGCGGTCGTCGTGCTCGGCGCGCTCCTCTACCAGTTCGTCAACCTCGCGACCGACCTTCTGTCCGCCGCCCTTGACCCGCGTGTGCGCCTTTCGGCCTGAATTCGGCGAAAACACAACAAATAGATTGATTCCGCGCAGCTGTCCACAACCTGTTGATAGCTGTTGACATCTTCCCCCTTGCGAGACCACCATATTTAGTGTATCATATCCCCCTGTGCGCACAACAGGATGTAGAAAACCCTGAAAAGGCGCGTTTCGATTTGAAAACAGCCATTTGAAAGAAAATAAACGGAGATACACGAGGGCTATGAAGATCATCAAGCGATCGGGCGAAGAGAGGGAATTCGACATCTCGAAGATCGAGAATGCCATCCGCAAGGCGAACAACGCGGTCGACTACAAGGACGCGATGAGCGAGGGCCGCATCAAGCTGATTGCGGAGGAGGTCGCCGGTGTCTGTGCCGCGCGCGACCGGGCGATGACGGTCGAGGAGGTGCAGGACGTCGTCGAGAACAAGATCATGGAGATGGGCTCGCACGAGATCGCGAAGCGGTACATCGTCTACCGCTACCGCCGCGAGCTCGCCCGCAAGGCGAACACGACGGACGGCGCGATCCTCTCGCTCATCGAGAGCAACAACGAGGACGTCAAGCAGGAGAACTCGAACAAGAACCCGCGCATCAACTCCGTCCAGCGCGACTACATGGCGGGCGAGGTGTCGAAGGACGTCTCGGCGCGCCTCCTGCTGCCGCAGGACATCGTGCAGGCCCACCAGGACGGGCTCCTCCACTTCCACGACATGGACTACTACGCGCAGCACATGCACAACTGCGACCTCGTGAACCTGGAGGACATGCTGCAGAACGGGACGGTCATTTCCGGGACGATGATCGAGAAGCCGAAGAGCTTCTCGACGGCGTGCAACATCGCGACGCAGATCATCGCGCAGGTCGCCTCGAACCAGTACGGTGGCCAGTCGATCTCGCTCACGCACCTCGCGCCGTTCGTGGACGTCTCGCGGCAGGCGATCCGTCGGGAGCTCGCGGCGGAGTGCGCCGAGTCGGGCGCGACGATCGCGCCGGAGAAGTTTGACGCGATTGTCGAGCGGCGCGTCCGCAAGGAGATCCAGAAGGGCGTGCAGACGATCCAGTATCAGGTCGTCACGCTCATGACGACGAACGGGCAGGCGCCGTTCATCACCGTCTTCATGTACCTCGGCGAGGCGCGCAGCGACGTCGAGCGCCGCGACCTCGCAGCCATCATCGAGGAGGTCCTGCGCGAGCGCATCCTCGGCGTGAAGAACGAGCAGGGCGTCTACGTGACGCCGGCGTTCCCGAAGCTCATTTACGTGCTGGAGCCGTCGAACATCACGGAGGACGCGCCCTACTGGTACTTGACCGAGCTTGCCGCGAAGTGCACGGCGAAGCGCATGGTGCCCGACTACATCTCCGCGAAGAAGATGCTGGAATACAAGGTTGACAAGAACGGCAACGGCAACGTCTACACGTGCATGGGCTGCCGCTCGTTCCTGACGCCCTACGTCGACGAGAACGGGAAGCCGAAGTACTACGGTCGCTTCAACCAGGGCGTCGTCACGGTCAACCTCATCGACGCCGCGCTCTCCGCGCACGGCGACCTCGCCCGGTTCTGGACGATTCTCGGCGAACGCTGCGAACTCTGCCACAAGGCGCTCCAGTGCCGCCACGAGCGGCTGACGGGCACGCTCTCCGACGCGGCGCCGATCCTCTGGCAGTACGGGGCGCTGACGCGCCTGCCGAAGGGCATGCCGATCGACAAGTACCTGCACGGCGGCTACTCGACGATCTCGCTCGGCTACGCGGGCCTCTGGGAGTGCGTCTACGCCCTGATCGGCAAGAAGCTGACCGAGCCGGAGGGCGAGGCGCTGGGGCTGGAGGTCATGCAGAGGCTCAACGACTACACGGCGAAGTGGAAGGCCGCCGAGAACATCGATTACTCGCTCTACGGCACGCCGCTGGAGTCGACGACCTACAAGTTCGCGAAATGCCTGCAGAAGCGCTTTGGCATCATCAAGGGCGTGACGGACCGCAACTACATCACGAACTCGTACCACGTCCACGTGACGGAGCCGATCGACGCGTTCAAGAAGCTCGCGCTGGAGGCGAAGTTCCAGAAGCTCTCGCCGGGCGGCGCGATCAGCTACGTCGAGGTGCCGAACATGCAGAACAACCTGCCGGCCGTCCTCGCGATCATGAAGTACATCTACGACCACATCATGTACGCCGAGCTCAACACGAAGAGCGACTACTGCCAGGTGTGCGGGTTCGACGGCGAGATCCGGATCGTGAAGGACGAGTCCGGCAAGCTTATCTGGAAGTGCCCGAACTGCGGCAACACGGACGAGGCGAAGCTCAACGTCGCGCGGCGGACGTGCGGCTACATCGGCTCGCAGTTCTGGAACCAGGGTCGCACGCAGGAGATCAAGGAGCGCGTCCTGCACGTGTCGTAAGAAAGGAGTCGGCTCATGACGGTGAAGGGATATGCGAAGTTTCTGCTCATCATGGCGGGCCTCGGCGGCCTCCTCTACGGGGTGGACGTCGGCGTCATCGCGGCGGCGCTGCCGTACATTGAGCGGACGTCGACGTTTACGCAGAACGAGATCGGCTGGATCGTCGGCATGGCGCTTTGGGGGTCTCTCCCGTCCTCGCTGGTCGCGGGGCTGCTCGCCGAGTGGTTCGGGCGTCGGCGCATGATCATTGCGTCGGCCCTGCTCTTCCTGGTCTCGATTCCGGTCATCTGCGCGTCGGGTTTCTTCGACGGCGGCAATTTCTGGATGATGGTCGCCGGGCGCGCGATGCAGGGCGCGGCGGCTGGCCTTTTCGGCGTGATCGTGCCGATGTACCTCGCCGAATGCCTTGACGCCGATTCGCGCGGCAAGGGCACGGGCATGTTCCAGCTGCTGCTGACTATTGGCCTCGTGTTCGTCGCGGTCATCGGCTTTGGCGTCACGTACTTCGTCGGCGACGCGAACAAGGCCGTCCACTTCAAGATGTTCGAGACCGGCGTCTCGGTGGCGGACGTCACGTTTGCGCAGATCAAGGCGTGGTTTGCGCCGGAGCAGGTCGCCGCGTGGGTGCACGCCTGGCAGATGATCTTCCTCCTGTCGTGCATCCCCGGCCTCATTCTCTTCCTCGGCGCATTCCGGCTCAAGGAATCGTCCCGCTGGCTCTACAGGAAAGGGCGCAAGGACGAGGCGCTGGCCTCGCTCGCGGCCAACAACGGGGAGGAGAAGGCGCAGGAGATCCTGTCCGAAATGATTGCGGCGGACGAGGCGGTCGCCGCCGAGAAGGCGAGGAACGCCGCCGCGACGGATTCGCTTCTCCAGAAGAAGTACGTGATCCCGTTCGTCCTGGCGGTCGTCATTCTCGCGTGCAACCAGACGACGGGCATCAACTCCGTCCTCAACTACACGGTGACGATCTTCCAGAAGACCGGCATGCAGGGCGCGTTCGCGAACGTGTCCGATGTCGCCATCAAGGTCATGAACTGCGTGATGACGGTCGTCGCCTGTGCGCTCGTCGACCGGAAGGGGCGCAAGTTCCTGCTGAAGCTCGGCACGTCGGGCATCATCGTCGGCCTCTGCGGCGTCGGGTCGATCTTCCTCGCGATCTCGAAGGGATGGGTCGCCGCGTCGATGACGACGGGCGTTCTCGCGACGGTGTTCTTCTTCATGTTCATCGGCTTCTACGCGGTGGGGCCGGGCGTCTGCGTGTGGCTCGCGCTGACGGAGCTCATGCCGACGCGCATCCGCGCCAACGGCATGGCGATCGCGATGATCATCAACCAGGGCGTCTCGGCGCTCATCGCGACGGTCTTCCCGAAGTGGTGCGCGGCAACGAATGACAACGGCACCGTCTTCTTCGTCCTCGCTGGCTTCACCGTCATCTACTTCATTACGGCCGCGTTCTTCCTGCCCGAGACGAAGGGGCGGACGCTGGAGGAGGTCGAGCAGTACTTCACGACCGGCAGGATGCCGGAGAAAAAGGCGTAACCGTGACCTTCAGGTTTCTTGGTACGGGAACATCGGTTGGCGTGCCGCAGATCGGCTGCACGTGCAAGGTCTGCACCTCGTCCGATCCGCGCGACCGCCGTCGCCGGTGCGGGGCCTACGTGCGGTCGGGCGACGTCGGCTTCCTCATCGACACGCCGCCGGAAATGCGGCTCGCGTGCTGCGAATACGGCATCAGCCGCGTGGACGCCGTCGTGCTGACGCATGCGCACATGGATCACGTCGCGGGGTTTGACGACATCCGCCGCTTCAACACGCTGAACGGCACGTGGATCAAGTGCGACCCGACGGCGGACGGCGCGAACGGACGCACCTGCCGCTGCCTCGGCAAGGTTCTGCCCTGCTACGCGATGAAGGAGACGGAAGAGGCGATGCACCGCATCTTCCCGTACATCAGCGCGAAGGGCGGCGAGCACGGCCTGTTCCGTCCGATGGTCGAGTTCCGCAACGACGACACGTTCACGATTGGCGACGTCTCGGTCGAGCGCCTTGCGGTCGAACACGGCTTCCCCTGCTGCGGCTATCTGCTGGAAGGGAATAAGGAAGAAGGAACAGGGAAGAAGGGCGGATTAGCTTATATTTCCGACTGCCATGTCCTGCCGGACGAGACGGTGGCGAAGATCGCGGGCGTCGACACGCTTGTCCTAAACTGCCTGCGCGTACGCGAGCATCCGACGCACCTGAAGCTGGCGGACGCGCTCGCCTACATCGAACGCATCGCGCCGCGTCGCGCCTACTTGACGCACCTCTGCCACGACTTCACCTACGCGGAGTGGCTGAAGATGCTGCCGGGAAACGTTGTCCCGGCCTACGACGGCCTGGAGCTTGCGGACTCCGCAGTCTCTTAGATTTGGTATAATCTTCAGCCATGGCGACAGAAGACATGACTCGGTACTGCGTGGGAGCGTTCTGCTGGCGATCGAACAGGCGGCCCTCCGAGCAGATGCTGTGCGTCGGGCGGAACGAGATCGACGGCGTTCCGGTCGAGGTCGCTCGCAAGCGCATTCGGCGAATTAACCTCCGTATTGCCCCGGATGGCACGCTGCGCCTTTCCCTGCCGGATCGCGGCGTGACGCTCGCGCAGGGCGAGGCGTTCCTGAAGGAGAAGTGGGACTGGGCCCTGAAGGCGCGCCGTGCGGTGCTGGCGCGTCCGCCGATCGTGCGTGCGCCCGTGACGGAGGCGGAACGCGCCGCCCTGTCCGCGCGGCTGGACGAGCTCAACGCCATGTGGGCGGCGCGGTTCGGCGAGCGCGGCGTCACGTGGCGGATCCGCAAGGTGACGTCCGTCTGGGGCTGTTGCCATTGGAGCAAGCGCTACATCACCTACAACGAGGCGCTGGCGCACGCGCCGCGCGAACTGGTCGAGTATGTCGTCGTCCACGAGCTGACGCATTTCGCCGTCCACGGACACGGCCCGGCGTTCTATGCGCTGATGGACGCGCGCCTCCCCGGCTGGAAAGACCTTCGCAAGCGCCTCAACCGCCGCGACTGGATGCCCGTCAGCATTTGAGATAATGTCGCCCATGCAGGAACAGTCACGAGTCGGCATCATGGTCGAGCGCGATCGCGCCCACGGGCGCGGCGTCTTGGAGGGCATTGCCGACTACCAGCTTCGGGAGACGTCCTGGCGCGTCGAGCTCGTCAGCCGGGCAGACCTGCTGAAACCGGCGTTCGTCGCTGGCTTCGACGGCCTGATTGTGCGCGTGATGGACAACGCGCTCGCCAATGCCCTTGTCGCCTCCGGCAAGCCCGTCGTCGACACGTATGGGCGGCTGGACGACAATCCGCTCCCCTCGATTCGACTGGATGACGAGGCGATTGGCGCCTTGGCCGCCGAGACGTTTGCCGAGCGCCATTTCAAGAACTGCGCCTACTGCGGCTTCCCCGCGATTCGCTTCTCGGTCGCGCGCGGCAAGGCGTTCGCGGCGAGCGTCGCCGCGCGCGGCGGAACCTGCGCGACCTATTCGGCGCGCCGGTCGCATGGGTTTGCGGACAAGATGTTCCTGCGCGAGAACGTCGAGAACATCGTTGACGCAAAGGACCTCACGGCGTGGGTCCAGTCGCTGGAGAAGCCCGTCGCGATCTTCTGCTGCAACGACATGCGCGCCCTGCAGCTTCAGCGCGTCTGCCGTCAGGCGAAGATGGATCTCGCGCATGAGATCTCGATTCTCGGCGTCGACAACGACACCGTGCTCTGCACGTTCACGAATCCGTCCCTGTCGAGCATCGACACCGATCCGCACGCCTTGGGCTGGACGGCGGCCGAAATGCTCGCCGCGCAGATGGACGCGGGCGACCGCCGCACGGTCGTGGCGGCGCTTCACCGTCCGCGCGGCGTCGTCGAGCGGATGTCGACCCAGGTCTATCCGTTCAAGACGCCGTGGCTCGCGGAGGCCGTCGCCTACATCCGGCGGAACCTGGCGAAAGGCGTGACGGCGGACGACGTGGTGCGGCGCATCGGCTATTCGCATCCGACGGTTTCGCGGGCGTTCGTCGCGGAGCTGGGGCATCCGGTCAAGAAGGAGATCCAGTGCCAGCGCAGCCGTCTCGCGTGCCGCCTCCTGAAGGAGACGTCGTATTCGGCGGGCGAGATCTCCGCCCGTTGCGGCTATCGCTCGCCGCAGTATTTCTCGCACTGCTTTGCCGAGGAGTTCGGCGTCCCGCCGGACGTCTGGCGGAAGAGCTGATTTTTCAAGAATCGCAATCAATTTTTCAGGAAGTGCAATAGACTTTCGCGGATGGGTGTCGTATAATATGACACCGATATGCGTGAAGTGTTTTCATATGTCATTGGTCTCGGCGCGGCGGTGATGATGCCGGTCATCTTCACCGCGCTCGGCGTCGGCATCGGCATCCGCCTCCCGAAGGCCCTCAAGTCGGGCCTCCTCGTGGGCGTCGGCTTCGTCGGCCTCGGCGTGGTGACGGCGCTTCTGACGTCGAGCCTCGGCCCGGCCCTGAAGGGCCTGACGGATCTCTATCAGCTCAACTTGCCCTTCTTTGACCTCGGCTGGCCGGCGGCAGCCGCCGTCGCCTACTCGTGTGCGGTCGGCGCGTTCATCATTCCCGTCTGCCTTGGCGTGAACGTCGCGCTCCTCTTCGTCGGCGCGACGCGCACGGTCAACATCGACCTCTGGAACTACTGGCACTTCGCGTTCCTCGGCGCGATGGTCTTCTTCGAGACCGGCTCGCTTGCGTGGGCGTTCTATGCGGCGATCGTCCTCTACGTCATCACGCTCTGCCTCGCCGACTTCACGGCGAAGGGTTTTCAGTCCTATTACCGGGACATGGCCGGCATCTCCATCCCCCAGCCGTTCTGTCAGAGCTTCACGCCGTTCGCCGTTGTGCTCAACTGGACGCTTGACCGCATTCCCGGCTTCGCGAAGCTCGACATCGACGCGGAAGGGCTGAAGCGCAAGTTCGGGCTGTTCGGCGAACCGCTCTTCCTCGGCGTGATCATCGGCTGCGGCATCGGCGCGCTTCGGTGCGACGGCTGGCGGAGCGTCGTCGAGTCGGTTCCGTCGATCCTGAAGCTCGGCGTCACGGTTGGCGCAGTCATGGAACTCATTCCGCGCATCACCGCGCTCTTCATCGAGGGCCTGAAGCCCATCTGCCAGGCCGTGCAGGAGAAGCTTTCAAAAAAGTTCGGAGGAAGCGAGACCGAACATCCGGCGACCTCTGTGCCTTCGTGCCTCCGTGTGAGAAAATCCACGCCGCAGTTCTTCATCGGCATGTCGCCGGCCTTGGTCATCGGGCATCCGACGACGCTTGTTGTCTCGATCCTGCTCATCCCCGTCATCCTCTTCCTCTCGGTCGTCCTGCCCGGCAACAAGTTTCTGCCGCTTGCGTCGCTTGCGGGGATGTTCTACCTCTTCCCGTGTGTGCTGCCGATCACGAAGGGCAACGTGCCGAAGACGTTCGTGATCGGGCTCGTCGCGCTCGTCTGCGGACTTTACTTCGTCACGAACCTGACGCCCGCGTTCTCGAAGGCGATTGCGGCGGCGAACTGCGACGGCATCGCGGTGCCGCCGGGCTTCGCGGGCGGCGCGGCGCTCGATTTCGCGTCCGCGTTGGGATGCTGGCTCATTTTTCATTTGACGGTCACGTTCAAGTGGGTCGGCGCGGCGTTGGCGGGTCTGCTGGCGGTTGGCCTGTGTGTCATCAACAGACAGCGGATAAGGAAAGGGTGGTGAGCCAAGTGCTGTGCCTCTGTGTTCAATTGCTGCACGCGGTTTGCGTCTCTTCGGCGCTTGCCGCCTGCGGCATCGCGCCGGAGCGGAACGACGACTTCTACTGGGAGAACGACAAGGTCGGCTTCCGCGCCTACGGGCCGCGCGACTTCCATCTCTGGAGCGGATTCGATGTCTTCAACAAGGGCCACGCCGAGAACGAGGTCGTGAAGCTGTTGCGTGGCAAAGGCGCGTTTGGCGCGTGGCACAACCTCGCGACGCTGACGGGCGGCGTCCGCACGTTCGACAACTACACGATGGGCGCGTCGCGCGGCGTCGGCGGCGTGGCGTTCTGGGGCGACGGCGAATGGAAGACCTATCCGAACTGGATTGCGAGCGAGATCCTGCATGACGGCGACGACTTCTTGCAGTTCAGGCTCGTCTATCCGGCGTTCTCCGCCGCCGGGAAGATGACGTGCCGCATCACGCTGAAGCGCGGCGAACGGTTCTTCCGAAACGACGTCAGCTTCGAGAGGGACTTCAGTGCCGACTTCCGCGCCGGGCCCGGAATTGACATGGAGCCGAAGCGCGGCCACAAGGGGTCGCTTGTCGAGGAGCCGGGGCTTGTCTCGCTCTTCGAAGACGAGAAGCTTGACGCGAAGGGAAATTCCGAGGGCTCGACGATGGCGGCGATTGTCGTGGCCGATCCGTCGGCGGTGGAGGTGCGCACGGATCACCTGAACTGCCGCGTGCTCGCGTTCAGGAAGAAGAGCTTCACCTACTGGGCTGGCGCGAGCTGGTCGGGCGCGGGCGAGATCACGACGCCGGAGGCCTGGCATCGGCATGTCCGAGAATTCCGCGCGGAAATTATTGAAACAAAAGGAGAATAAGGAATGACAGCAATGGCACTGTTGGCGACAGTCGCGAACTTCACCGTCCAGACGGCGACCCACCCCGACGACTTCAAGACGTTCGACACGGAGAAGATCCGCAGCCGATTCGTCATGGAGAAGGTGATGGCGCCGGACGAGATCAACCTCACCTACACGCTCTACGACCGTCTCGTCTACGGCGGCGCGATGCCGGTCGCGCAGGATCTGACGCTCGAGCCCTTTCCGGAGCTGCGCGCCGAGCGCTTCCTCGACCGCCGCGAGCTGGGCGTCGTCAACGTCGGCGGGCCGGGCGTCGTCACGGTGGACGGCACGGCGTACGCGCTTGCCTTCAAGGAGGCGCTCTATGTCGGACGCGGCAAGAGGTCCGTCGCGTTCAAGTCGCTCGACGCGCAGAACCCCGCGAAGTTCTACCTCAACTCGGCACCCGCGCACCGTGACTACGTGACGCAGCGCATCACGTCCGACCAAGCCTGCACGAAGCCGGGCTACACGATCGGCAACTTCATCAAGGCCGGCACGCGGGAGGAGTCGAACGACCGCGTCATCAACCAGCTCATCGTCGCGCCTGTCCTCGCGAAAGTGCCTGGCGGCGGATGCTGCCAGCTGCAGATGGGGCTCACGGAGCTGAAGCCGGGGAGCGTCTGGAACACGATGCCGCAGCACGTCCACAACCGCCGCATGGAGGTCTACTTCTACTTCAATGTCCCGGACGGACAGGCGATCTGCCACCAGATGGGGCGGCCGCAAGAGCAACGGCTCGTCTGGCTGCACAACGAGCAGGCGATCACCGCGCCGGAGTGGAGCGTCCACTCGGCGGCCGGCACGTCGAACTACATGTTCGTCTGGGGCATGGGCGGCGAGAACCTCGACTATGGCGACATGGACAAGATACCGGTTTCAGACATGAGATAGCACAGGCCACGAATCTTCACGAGTTTTCACGAACGAGTGATTCGTGCGGATTCGTGGCAATTCGTGGCTCAAACGAAAAGGAGATTCAATGATACTCGATCAGTTCAAGCTGGACGGCAAGGTGGCCGTCGTCACGGGCGCGGGGCGCGGCATCGGACAGGCCTACGCCCTTGGCCTCGCGGAGGCGGGCGCGGATGTCGCGGTCGTCGACGTCATTCCGATGGACGAGACGCTTGCGGCGATCCGCAAGCTCGGCCGCCGGGCGATCGGCCTCAAGGCCGACCTCGCGAAGGGCGAAAGGGCGGCTCCGAAGATCGTCGCGAAGGTCGTGAAGTCGCTGGGACGCATCGACATTCTCATCAACAACGCGGGCATCATCCGCCGCGAGCCGTTCACGGAACATTCGGCGAAGAACTGGAACGACGTCATCTCGATCAACCTCTCGACGCCGTTCTTCCTCTCGCAGGCGGTGGCGCGGCAGATGATCGCGCAGGGACAGGGCGGCAAGATCATCAACATCGCGTCGATGCTCTCGTTCCAGGGCGGCATCCTCGTGCCGGGCTACGCGGCCTCGAAGGGCGGCATCAAGTCGCTCACGATGCTCATGGCGAACGAGCTCTCGAGGGACGGCATCTGCGTGAACGCGATCGCGCCGGGCTACATCGCGACGGCGAACACCGCGCCGATCCGGGCGGACAAGAGGCGCAACAAGGCGATTCTCGACCGCATTCCCGCCGGACGCTGGGGCACGCCGGACGACCTCAAGGGCCTCTGCGTCTTCCTCGCGTCCCCGGCTTCGGACTACGTGACGGGCTTCACCTACGCCTGCGACGGCGGCTGGCTCGCGCGCTAGCGACGGCGTTCGACGCATGATGCGGAGTGAAATCTTATGGGGACAGACCCCCGATTGGTGGGGTCTGTCCCCAGTGTTGTCGGGTTGCGGTGTGCCTTGCGTGCGTTAGTCCGCGCAAGTCGGAAACGCGCAAGTTGATGTGCCAACTGTCATGGTGAAATCGCGCCAACTGTCATGGTAAAAATACGCCAACTGTCATGGTGACATTGACGGAGAGTGCCCGTTTATGGTAAAATCTCCTCATGTTTACGTACAGAAAGAGACTGTTTGACGCACTTTTGGAAGAGGCTCTTGAAGCTAAAGGTGCAGTGGTCGTCAGAGGCCCCAAATGGTGCGGGAAAACGACGACGGCAGAACAGGCCGCGAAGAGCGTGATCTATCTGGATGATCCTGAGACAGCCGAGCAGAACCTCTTGATGGCGCAAACGAGGCCATCGCGGTTGCTTGTCGGCGAAACGCCGCGCTTGATTGACGAATGGCAGGATGCGCCTCAGCTCTGGGATGCTATCCGTTATGACATCGACCATTCGCATGCGTTGGGGAAGTTCATCTTGACGGGAAGTGCCGTGCCGCCGGACGACAAAAAGAGGAAGCTCGTCAAGCATACGGGAACGGGGCGTTTCGCCTGGCTGACGATGCGTCCGATGACGCTTTTCGAAAGCGGGGAATCTTCCGGGGGAGTGTCGCTGGGAGACTTGTTTGCTGGGCGTAAGGCGTTGGGAGACTCGGCTCCGAACAAGTTAGAGGACTTGGCCTATTTGGCATGCCGTGGCGGATGGCCTGTTGCGGCAACGATGAAACGTGGCAGGGCGGCCCTTCGACAGGCGTTCGACTATGTTGATGCCATTGCCGAGCACGACATTTCGCGTGTTGATGAGATCAGGCGGGATGCAAGCTTCACGCGACGTCTGCTGAAGTCACTCGCGCGTCTGCAGGGCACACAATCCGCCGTATCCGTGATACGGGCGGATCTCGGGTCAAACGAGCCGAACACCTTCTCGGAGAACACGGTCTACGAATACGTCAATGCGCTGAAGAAGATATTCGTTCTCGAAGACATGCCGGCGTGGTGTCCAAATCTTCGCTGCAAGACGCCAATCCGTACGACCGACACGCGCTACTTCGTTGACCCGTCCATCGCCACGGCGTCCTTGGGGCTGGGGCCAGACGACCTGTTGAATGACCTCAAGACGTTTGGCTTCATCTTCGAGACTCTTGTTGCCCGTGACTTGCGTACGTATGCGGAAGCGTTGAATGGTTCGGTTTCGCATTACAAGGACAAGAGCGGGCTGGAATGCGACGCGGTCGTCCACCTTCGGAATGGACATTATGGCCTTGTGGAAGTCAAGCTCGGTGGCGAACGCCTGATTGAAGAGGGTGTCAAGACGCTGTGTCGGCTTTCGGGTGAAATTGATCTGAAGCGCATGCCGAGTCCGTCGTTCCTTATGGTCGTCACGGCGCAAGGCGAGTTTTCCTACGAACGCCCGGAAGATGGTGTCATCGTCTGCCCAATCGGAGCATTGAAGCCCTAATGCGGCATCGAAGGCTGCATTTTTTTCAAAAATCGCAATCGTTTGCCGCATCTATATGTATGTCCGTAATCTTCGCGTTGAGCGAAAGCAATCCGAGAGGTGTGAGAGAATGCCTGCGGCGTTTAACGCGGAGGGTTTAGAGGAGAGGAGGCACGGAGGAAGACCTTTCGGGGCCTGTCTCCACGTGGTCAGGTTTGGGCGGTAGGGTTGGGGACGGAGAGTTCATGCAAATCCGAAATCTAATTTCGCATTTGCATGAACGGGCGCTAGTATGCTATAATTACCGCGTTCAACGGAGGAAATGCAGATGTACATTGAGCGCGAAATCGAGAACCATGTCCTGAAATTGGCAGGCTTTTATCCGATTGTCACGGTTACCGGGCCACGGCAGTCGGGCAAGACGACGCTCATACGGCATTTGTTCCCACAGCATGCGTACCATAATCTTGAAACGAGCGATGTGCGTGATTTGGCCATGACAGATCCGAAGGCGTTTGTCTCGGCCGAACGAGGCCCGATGATTCTGGATGAGATCCAGAAATTGCCGCAGCTCTTGGAATATGTCCAGGTTGAGGTGGATCAGAATCCCGACAAAGGGCGCTTTATCTTGACGGGTTCGCATCAGCCGGAACTTGCACAGGCCGTCAGCGAGACATTGGCAGGTCGTACGGGCATGGTGGAACTGTTGCCACTGTCATTCGTCGAACTGAAGCGAGCGGGCGTCGACGTCATGCGGCGCGATCAGATGCTGCTGGACGGCTTCATGCCGCGCAGGCTTGTGGATTCCATTGACGCGCCGCAATTCTATGCGGACTACTTCAGGACATATGTTGAACGCGATGCGCGGCGGCTCCTGAACGTTTCCGACCTTGACCGGTTTGAACTGTTCGTGAAACTGTTGGCAGGGCACGTGGGGCGTCAGCTGAACAAGCAGTCCTTGGCCAATGATGTTGGCGTGAGCGACAAGACAATAGCAAACTGGCTGAGCGTTCTCCGTGCCTCGTATATCGTCTTTCCTGTCAAGCCTTACCACAACAATTTCGGGAAACGCCAGACGAAAGCGCCGAAAATCTGCTTTACCGAAACGGGACTGGCGACCTATCTCCTTGGCATCCGGACGGTCGACCAGCTTGCGACACATCCTCTCATGGGGCATCTCTTCGAGAACATGGTGATGGTGGAGGCTTTGAAGCACCGCCTGAACCGTGGTCTTGATTCGGATCTCTATTTTTATCGCAATGCGTCTGGATCGATAGAGGTTGACCTGTTGCTGGAAGACGGGCTTCGGCTTCTGCCAAGAGAAGTCAAGAGCTCCTCGACTTATGTCACGTCAATGAGCGCAAGCCTCAAGGCATTCTGCGCGTTGGCACCTCAGGCGACGAATCCGCTTGTCGTCTATTCAGGGGCGTCCTCTCCAAATGTCGTGGCACATTATGCGGATACGGAAATTTGGGCGGGTGGTCGTCCGTGTTGAGGCTGCGTTTTTCAAAAATTGCAATCGTTTTTTTAGGAAACGCAATTTACTTTTCGCCGTCGGTGGTGTATACTATGTTCCGTAAACTTGGCGGAGGGTGCAGACGGTCTGCATCATGCGCGGAGTTCGGGAATTCACACAACGGAGATAAGATGATGAAAACGATTAAAAATGTTTTGAATCGTGCAAATTTCGGGGGGGGGGGGGGGGGTATGATGCCGCTCCGTGTGCTCGCGCTCCTTCCCTGCCTGGCCGTGACGGCGTGGACGGCGGAAGTCGCTCTGGAGGGTGAGACGGAGGTTGCGAGCGGGACGACCTATGCGCCTGAGACCGTCCTTTCGGGGACAGGCTCGTTGCGCGTCACGAATGGGGCGCAGCTTCAATTCAAGGGCGGTACGTTCGCGAACACGTTTTCAGGCGGCATCGTCGTGGACAGCGGCATCCTCAAGGCCGCGAATGGCGTCGGTGGCACGCCGTTTGGCACGGGCCGCATTCAGCTCACTGGCACGGGCGATTCCGCGTGCCGAATTGACACGGGTGCCCTGACCGTCGCAAATGCCATGGAGATTGTCGGCGATTCGACGGCTGCCTCTCCCGCGTTTGACCAGAGCGAATATGGACCGTCGGTTTTCAGTTCCCGTGTGCAGGCGTCGGGTGACGTGTTCATTTCCAGCAGCTTTGCCGCCTCTGGGAAGAACAACTGGATGGACATCTCGACCTACAAGTTCCCGGCGGGTCTCTCGGCGGACGGGAAGACGGTCGCCGTCGCCTGTCATGCCCAAGTCGAGATCTCGGGCCCCTTGACCTGCGCGACGCTGAAAGGGCAGTTCAAGACCGGGGCCGCCGTCAGTGCGCAGAACGGGCTGTTGGGCGGCTTTCTCCTGTCGTCCGCAGAAAACACGATCGATGCGATTGTTTTGGACAGCCAGTACCTGAAGTGCGGCGCGAACGGTGCGCTGAACGGGCCGTCGCTTCGTTTCGAGGGGCAGCACGCCTGCTGCGGGCCGGATGCCTATGCAGCAAACGAGACCGGGTATCTTCAGCTGAACAACAGCGGCTCTGGCGCGTGGACGCAGACGCTGCGGTGGATTGAGTCCGATGCGCGCCCGCGCGAGACGGCGGTCGGCTATCGGGTCGTCAACAAGTCTTCCGCTTTCGCCACGCTGGTGATTGCCGGCGAAGCGGACAAGACGGCGACGGCGTCCGTTGCGCTGGACGGCGCGATCAACCTTGTGATTGACTCCAAGGCGCCGGACACGTTCCGTCAGGAATTCCAGACGCGCGCGAACACGATGAGCGGTTCGATTTCCGTGAAGGGCGGCACGCTGGCCCTGAACGGCACGGCCACGTTCGCAAACGTGACGCAGATCGCCGTCACGGGAACTGGCGCCTTGGAGATTGGCGCGGGTGCATCACCATTTGTCGCGAACGCGGTCGACCTGACGCTGGGCAAGGATGCGCGCCTCATCGTTCCGGCGGGTGTGACGCTGAAGTTCAAGACGTTGACGGTCAATGGCGAACTGCTGTCGGCGGGAACCTATTCGTCCGCCGACCTCACCCAGATTTCCGGCGGTTCCGTGGAGTCTATTTCCGGCGCGACGACCGTCGTCACGCCCATTACGTGGAACGGCAGCGTGGGCACGGACGCAACCAAGGGCGCGAACTGGGGGCTTGCGGACACGTTGAGTTTCGGAACGTACACGTATCATCCGACGTTCGCGACGGCCGGGGCGTCGGCGGTCTTCCCGTCTGGCGCCGTCCGCTTCGCCGCCGTGGACTTCAGTGCGCCGACTGACTTCACGGTCGGCGGCGCAGCGGACACGCGCTTCCTCGTCTTGGGTGGCGTGACGGTCGCGGCCGCTGACATCGCGCGGACGTACGCCTTTGAAAAGCCGTTGGCTTTCGCCGCCGATCCGTCGGTTGCCGTCGGCGAAGGGGCGCTTCTTGATTTTGCCGAAGGCATCGAAACGGCGGGTGCCGTCACGAAGACGGGCGTCGGCTCGGCTCGCTTGGGCGGACAGAGCCAAGTGAACGGGACGCTCACCGTTTCGGGCGGCGCCCTGCGCGTGGCGGGCACGGTGGACGGCACGGGCGCGCTCGCCGTCGATTCGGAGAAGGGCGCGACGCTCGTGCTTGACAAGGCCGTCGTCAACATCCCGGTCAGCAAGCTCGGCACGACGTCGGTCGTCAATCCGGCCACGATTCAGTCCGAGACGGGGACGACGAACGTGCTGGGCGGGAAGTTGACGGTCAAGACGTCGTTCCTCTTCTCCGGCATGGGTACGACAATCCTCACCGGTGGCGCCGAGTTCCAGAACAAGGCCATGCTGAATTCGGGCGAAGTCGTCTTCCGCACGAACCCGGTCTATCTGCTGTGGGGCGGCCTGTATGCGCAGGGGCCGTCGGCGCGCTACACGTTCGAGGTGGGCGACAGCACGCTCGGCGACAAAGGCTACAGCGCGACCCTTTCGATGACGCAGGGCGGCATGGTCGAGCTGAAGGCCGACAACGCGATTGCGAACGCCACGGTGGAGATCGGCCTCGGCACGCTGGCGCTGAACGGCACGGTTCAGTCTGTCCGGGAGCTGTCGTCCGCCGTCAATTCGGGCGGCGCGTTTGTGGCGGGCTCCGTCGTCGGCGAGGCCGGCGCGAAGCTGACGGTGCAGGGCAGTTCGCGGCGGACGGTCTATGTCGGCGACTTCGGCGGCAGCGTCTCGCTTGATTATGCGGGCGGCTCAGGCGGTGAACTCTGCATTTCCAACACCACGGTGACGTCCGTCGGCGAGGTGTCCGTTTCGAGCGGCTCGCTCACGTTCACGGATGCCACGTGGCCGAATGCGACGCGCGTGTCCGTGTCGGGCACGGGTGTCCTGAAACTGGGCAAGAGCCAGGCGCTCGGATCGAAGCGGGCCGCGCTCTACATCCGTGACGCGGGACAGGTCGAGATTCCGGCGGGGACGCGGCAGAAGTTTGCGGCGGCCTACCTGTGGGACGAGACGACGGAATCCTATCGGCCGGTGACACGCGAGCAGCTTGTCGGGCACGTCACGGGTTCGGGCAATCTGCGGGTTGGTTCCGAAGGGGTGATGCTCATCCTTCGCTGAGGGCTGTGCGATGATTCGTTGCGCAGTTGCAATGCTGGCCGTCCTCGCGTCCGAAGCGGCGTGGGCGCGGCCGACGGCGCGTCTGACCGACTTCGGCGGCGCGAACGCGGCGCGGTTCGCGCAAGCGGCGGACTGGTGCCGGGCGAATCCGGGCGGGCAGCTGGTCATTCCGCCGGGCGACTACGCCGTGCGCGACACGTGTGCGCAGGCGGTCGCGGCGGATGTCCTGTCCGGGCGCTACGGGCGCGATCCGCAGACGAAGATGTTTCGGGCGGACTTCCCGTTTTCGACCGTCCTTGACCTGTCGGGCACGACGAACGTCACGGTTCTGGCCGACGGCGCGCGGATCGTGCTGGCCGGCTTTGGCGAGTTCGTCGCGGCGCGCTGTGCCGTCGGCCTGACGGTTCGCGGGCTGGAACTGGGCCACCTTCGTCTGCCGTTCTCGCGCGGGCGCGTCGTGCGGCAAGACCGCGCAGCGGCGACAATCGACGTGGCGATCGATCCGATGACGCCGTTCAATCCGGCGGTCGCGCCGCTGATGCGCGGCCTGTTCTTCGCATCGGACGGCACGCTGTTGCCGCGTCCGCATCTCTGGGGTGCCAAGGCCGAGGGACTAGAAGGCCTCCGCGTCCTGTCGGCAGACGCCTTTCGCTGCGCCTATCCGGCGAACGGCGACATGCTGGGGGCGGATCTTTATTTCTCGCACACGCTCCATTCGCGTCCGGCGATTCGCTTGTCGCGTTGTGTGCAAGTCACGCTGGAGCGCGTCGTGATTCGCTCGATGAGCGGCATGGGCATCGTCGGCTTCCGCTGCCGGGACGTGACGCTGCGCGGCGTCGAGGTCGCGCCGTGTCCGGGAATGGCGATGAGCACGAACACGGACGCCACTCACTTCGCGTGCTGCTCGGGCGTCCTGCGGGCCGAAGGCTGCACGTTGCGGGGCATGGGCGACGACGGTCTGAACGTCCACAGCTACTACTTGGCCCTTTCGGACATCCGGGGACGGACGGCCACGGCGCGCCTGCCGAGCGGGTGTGACCTGCATGCGTTGGAGCCTGAGTTCCCGGAAGTCGGCGAGGATGTCGCGTTCGTGCGCCGAGGTACGCTGGAGCCGGTTGGTTGCGCGCGTGTCATCGCGTCGTCCGCGACGCTGCCCTGTCGACTGGAGCTCGACCGTGCGATTCCCGAAGACGTCTACTTGGCGAACCTCTCGTGCGACCCGGAGCTGGTCTTTCGCGACAACACGGTGGGCGACACGCCGGGGCGTGGGCTGCTCGTGAAATGCTCGCGGGCCCTTGTGACGGGAAACCGCTTCTTTCGGACGCGCTGTCCCGGCGTCTTGGTCGCGGCCGAAGAAAGCTGGGGCGAGGGGCTTGTTCCGCAGGACGTCACGATCTGCTCAAATCGCTTTGAATCGTGCGGCTGGGGCGTGGACGCGGGGCACGGAACGGCGATTGATGTCTTCGTCGATTCGGCGCGCCGCCATGAACGCGCGCTGATCGGACGGGTCGTGGTGGCGGCGAACGAATCTGTCGGCCGTCGGGATGGGCGTGAGCCTGTGGTGATTCGCAATGTCAAGGAATACGTAATCAAATGAACAGCAAGAGAAAGGAAAACAGATGAAGAGCAGTTGGATGCGAGGCGGGTGGCTCGCCCTTTTCACGGGGTTGGCGACGCTGACCTTCGGTTTCGTTGGATTCGCCGGCGCACTGGACAATGCGATTCTCGCCGGGCAATGCGATAAGGATGCGCTGTCCTATCGTCCGGGAGAGGAGATGGTCTTCCTCCTGGTCTTGGACAAGGTTGAGGGGCCTGTCCCCGAAGGCGAATACCGCATTCGCTGGCGGGCGACGGGCGACGACGGGTCGGTCACGAACGGGATTGCGCCGATCCTGGCGCGTCCCGAACCGCTGGTGATTCGCACGTCGCTGTCGAAGCCGGGATTCGTGCGCGTGAACGCCTACGTCATCGGGAAGGACGGTCGCCACTTCCTGAAACCGGGGAAGCGGCTTTACTACGACACGGGCATTGAGTTCGACGGCGGCGCGGCCGTCGAGCCTGAGAAGCTGGAGGCCGTGCCTGAACCGGCGGACTTTGACGCATTCTGGAAAGATCGGCGTGCCGAACTCGACGCTGTGCCGTTCGATGTCACGGCGTGCCGTGAGCCGGTTCGGACGAGCGCGGGCGGGCCGTTGGGCTTTCGGGTGGCGATTCCGTGCGCGGGCGGTCGCCCGGTCACGGGCTACCTCTATCTGCCGCGCGACGCCTCGGCGACGAAGCGCTATCCGGCGCGCGCGGTCTTCGACGGCTACGGCGTCTACAATCAGCGCGTCGTCTGGAACGGCGAGGGCGGCGGCAAGGAAATCGTCCTTCACATCAATGCGCACGGCGCGCCGCTGGGGCTGGCCGACGCGGATTTCGACGCCTGGGCCGCGCAGAATGTGCAGCCGAAGGATGCGAAGGGGCTGGATCGCTACGCGCTTTCGGCTGACGAGCATCGGTCGCCGACGAACGCCTATTTCCTCGGCATGGCCTATCGCGTCCAGCGTGCGATGGACTATCTCAAGGCGCTGCCGGAATGGAACGGAGCAGACCTGACGGCGAGCGGCGGCAGTCAGGGCGGCATGCAGTCCGTCTGGGCGGCGGGACTCGATGCGGCCGTGACGCGCCTGGAGATTCTCGTGCCGTGGTGCTGCAACATCGGCGGGCATGACGTTCAGGGGCGGAACCGCAAGAACTGGGGCGTGCAGTGGACGTCGTCGATGGGGTATTTCGACACCGTGAACTTCGGCAAGCGGGTGTCGCGGAACGCCGTCGCCGTCATCTCGCGTGCGGGGCTGGGCGACTACACGTGTCCGCCCGAAGGCGTGGCCTGTCTCTACAACGCGTTGCCGTGCCGCAAGTCAATCACGTGGATTCAGGCGTCGACGCATCCGTTTACGCCGCGCTGGCCGCACCGCAAGGACTTCACGTTTGCCGTGACGGAGCTTGAAGGCGAGTTGGCGCTGAAGCCGACCTTCGTCTCGTGCGGCGTCAGCTACGGCACGAAGGAGGAACGGCCCGGCGCGTCGCTCGCGTGGCGGAAGCGCGGCGGCACGTGGCGTTCCCTGACGGGCGTCGACTTCCCGTTCTTCCGCCACAATGCGGCGTATCGCGCGTCGCTCGTGGACTTGGAGGAGAACGCCGACTATGAAGTCCGCATCCTGTCGCAGGGGAAGGTGCTTGCGGCGGCGGCCTTTCGCACCTGGTCGAGTGCCGTCACGGTTGCGAAGACCGTCACGCTGGGAAAGACGACGCGCTTCCCGGTGCGCATCGCCGACAAGGGCACGCCGGGCGGCTGGATCCGCTATGTGCCGGAGCCGGGCTTTGAGCTGGACTACCGGGACGACGCGTCGCCGGCCTTTGTCCTTGACGGGGCGGAACATGTCATTCTGGACGGCTTCACGGTTCGCGGGTCTGGCGCGCGGAGCATCATCACGCTGTCGGACACGCGCGCCGTTCGCATCCTCAACTGCGACCTCTCGCGCTGGGGGCGCACGGGGATGCCGAAGTTTGACGACAGCGGCATGCTGTATGACGCGAAGGGCGAGCTCGTCAACTTCGACGGGGCGATCGCGATTGGCGCGGGCGCGCGAGACACGGTCATCGAACGCTGTTGGATCCACGACCCGCGCGGGCGCGCCAACAGCTGGTTCTATTCGCATCCCGCCGGGCCCGAAGCGGTCGTGGCGGGCATTCCCTGCGAGGGCACGGTCATCCGCTGGTGCGACTTCACCGGCTCCGACGCGCACCGCTTCAACGACTGCGTGGAAAGCCTCGGCAACTTCGACGCGGACGGCGGCCTCAACCGGGACAGCGACGTCTACGGAAACTTCATGGCCTTCGCGAACGACGACTGCATCGAGCTGGACGGCGGACAGCGCAATGTGCGCTGCTTCGACAACCGCTTCGAGAGTGCGCTCGTCGGCGTGTCCGTTCAGGGCTGCATGATGGGACCGTCGTATGTGATGCGCAACGCCTTCACGTCAATGTGCGAAGAGTTCGGAATGGCGGGGCAGACCGTCAAGACGGGCGGCGGCGATCACGGACCTGACGCGCGGACGTTCGTGGAGAAGAACCTCTTCTGGGGCAAGGGCACGGGCATCGTCATGATGCCGACGCTGAGTTCCGTCGTCCGTGACAACATCTTCTGTGGCGGACAGACGATTGCGCGCCTTTCGGAATCGCCGCGCTCGATGTCCGCGAGGAATGTCCTGGGCGCGACCGTCGCGGAGGCCGAGCTGGATCCGGGCATTCCCCGTCGTCCCGTGCCGTTTGTGCTGGATCGCGTACGCTTCTCGGGCATCAAGGTCGCGGCGGGCCACGTGACGCCGGCGACGCTCACGTTCAAGGCCACCTGCGCGAAGGACACGGCCGCGCCGGTGCCGTTTACGGTCGTCAAGCCGGCGGACATGGACTGGTTCACGGTCGCGCCGGCGGCAGGCACGCTTGCGCCGGGCGAAGAACGGGCGTTCACCGTTTCGCTGGACGCGCAGAAGATGGACGGTCGCCGCCAGTATCGCGGCGTCTTTCTCGTCCGCACGCCCGACGGCCTGTCGCGCGCCGTCACGCTCTACGCCGAGACGGATTTCGTGCCGCCTTATCGTGCGGAGAAGCCCGGCGACGTCGCCCTTTACGCGCCGGAGGCCGCGGAGGGCGTCTTCCGTGCGCTGGACAAGGAACGTCCGCTGGAATTTACCTTCGACGTGCCGAAGGCGGGACGGTATTATCCGATGATCCACGCGAAGAACTGGGGCTGGATCGACGTCTCGGTCGATGGCGGCGCGTTTGTGCCGTCGCGTCAGGAAAACGCGGCGTATCCGTTTTGGACGCTGCTCACGACCGACACGAAGACGCTGCATGGCGGCGGTCGCCACTGCTGGCTCGACCTGACGGCGGGGCGTCACGTGATCCGCCTCCGGCAGAATCGCGGCGGCCTTGTTCTGGACGGCCTTGTGCTGACCGACAATCCACTGTCCTTTGAACCGAAATGACGAATTGAGAACAGGAGAATGAACGACATGAACAGGAAGAAAATGAAGATCCAGCCGGTTCGGACACTCGCGCGGGCGGTCACCGTCAGTGTTTCGTTGCTCGCTGGCAGGTGCCTCTCAAACACGGCTCTCGCAGCGGACGCATCGTGCACGGCGGCTACGCGCATCTGGATTGAGGCGGAGGATTTCGCCGACAGGGGTGCGTGGCAGGTCGAGACGCAGTTCACGCACCTGATGGGATCGGCCTACCTGATTGCGCCCGGCGTCCTGAAGCCGATTGGCGCGGCGAAGACGACGTTCGATGTGCCGAAAGGCGGACGGTTCGCGGTGTGGGCGCGCACGAAGGACTGGTTGCCGGAACACCACCCCGGACGCTTCGCGCTGGCGCTGGACGGGCAACGTCTGCCGCAGGTTCTCGGCGCGTCCGGTCGGCGCGGCTGGACATGGGAGAAGGCCGGCGAGGCGGACTTGGCGGCGGGAGGACACGAGCTGGCGCTGGACGACCTGAGCGGCGCGTTTGCGCGCTGCGACGCGATTCTCCTGACGGACGACCTGAAGGCGAAGCCGTCTGACGCGCAGACTGAAGAGCTGCGCGCGGCCTGTCGTCCGCAGCCTCCGCCGGCCGAGACGGAGACGTTCGACGTCGTGGTCGTCGGCGCGGGCCCTGCCGGACTCTGCGCGGCAGTCGCGGCCGCGCGGCACGGCGTACGGACGGCTCTTGTCAACGATCGCGCGGTACTGGGCGGCAACTGCTCGTCGGAAATCGGCATCGGCACAGGTGGCGCGGCGTCGTTTCACCACGACAAGTCGTGGACGGAGCGCGGCATCGTCCGCGAGTGGAATGCCTTGAAGCGTCCGGGCGAACGGGGGCTCTCGGCGGCGGCCGACCGCCTCGTCGCCGGCGAGACGAACCTCGTCGTCTTCTCGAACCTGCGCGTCGTCGGGACGGATGCGCCCAGCCGCGCGGCGGGACGGGAACGGGAGATCCGTTTCGCCGAGGCGCACCACGTGCTGACGGGTGCGCGCATCCGCCTGTGCGGCAAGATGTTCATCGATTCCACGGGCGACGGATGGCTTGGCTATTACGCGGGTGCGTCGTATCGGATGGGGCGTGAGGCCGCGTCCGAGTTCGGCGAGCCGAACGACCTGGCGCCGGCGGAGGCGGACGGCCTCACGATGAGCGGCTGTCTGCGAAACTACCGCTTCGAGATGCGTGAGACGGATGTGCCGTTCGAGATGCCAGCTTGGGCGAATGTCCTGCCCGACGGCTTCACGCGCCGTCCGACAAGCCTCGGCTCGCCGTGGTGGCTGGAGCATCCGCAATCCGTCGATGACCTGATGGCGGGCGAGGAGGCGCGGGACGAGCTGATCCGCTACAACTTCGCCTACTGGGGCTGGCTCAAGAACAAATCGCCCCTTGCGGCACAGGCGCGGCGGGCCGAGCTCGTGTCCGTGCCGCTCGTCAACGGGCGCCGCGAGTCCCGCCGTCTGGTCGGAGACGTCGTGCTGACGGCCAACGACCTGCTGGCCGGACGAATGTTCGACGACCGCGTCGCCTACGGCGGCTGGGGACTCGACGTGCATGACGTTTTGGGGATGCAGAGCGTCGATTCGAACGGCTGGGGCAAGGGCATCACGCCGCGCAAGGTGCCGATCTACTCGATCCCGTTCCGTGCGCTCTACTCGAAAGACGTTCCCAACCTGCTCATGGCCGGACGCGACATTTCCGTGACGCACTTGGCCTTGGGGTCGACGCGCGTCGGCGCGACGTGCGCCATCGAGGGACAGGCCGTCGGCACGGCCGCCGCGCTCTGCGCCGCACGTGGCCTGACGCCGCGCCGACTGGCGGAGACCGCCATCCGCGAGCTGCAGGCGACCCTCCTCGCGGACGGCATGCTCATCCCGAACCTGAAGCTTGAAGACGTTCGGACGCCGGTGCCGGACGTGATTCGGGAGAAGGCGGAGCTGCCGATCGAATCGCCGGAGGCGAAGGCCGCGCGCATGGCGTGGTGGACGGACGCGCGCTTCGGGATGTTCATCCATTTCGGGCTCTACGCGATCCCGGCTCGGCATGAGTGGGTGAAGACCGAGGAGCGGATGCTCGACAAGGACTACGACCGCTATTTCGAGGCGTTCGACCCGGATCTCCTCGACGCGCGGGCCTGGGCGCGCCGTGCGCGCGAGGCCGGCATGCGCTATGTCGTCCTGACGGCCAAGCACCACGAGGGCTTCTGCCTGTGGGATTCGGCTTTCACGGACTACAAGATCACGAACACGCCGTTCGGACGGGATCTGCTGAAGGAGTTCGTGGAGGCCTTTCGTGCGGAGGGGATTCGCGTCGGCCTCTACTACTCGCTGATCGACTGGCACCACGCCGACTTTACGGTTGACCGCAACCATCCGCGCCGTCCGCAGACGCTTGACGCGGACAGCTACGCGGCGGCGAACGTCGGACGCGACATGGCGAAGTATCGCGCCTACATGAAAGACCAGACGCGCGAACTGCTGACGAAATACGGCAAGATTGACGTCATCTGGTTCGACTTCTCCTATCCGCTGCCGTTCGGCAAGGGCTGGCGCGACTGGGACTCGGTCGGCCTCGTGCAGCTGGCGCGCGAGCTGCAGCCCGGCATCATCATCGACAACCGGCTGGATCTCAACGACACGGCGGGCGGCTGGGACTTCATCACGCCGGAGCAGTGTCGCGTCCCGGCGTGGCCGCGCAAGGACGGTGTGCGCGTGCCGTGGGAGACCTGCCAGACGTTTTCGGGCTCGTGGGGCTACTATCGGGACGAGGCGACGTGGAAGAGCGCGGAGCAGCTGATCTCGATGCTGGTCGGCACGGTCGCGCACGGCGGAAACCTCATCCTGAACGTCGGCCCGGACGCGCGCGGCCGTTTTGACGCGCGGGCGACGGATCGGCTGGAGGCGCTCGCCCGATGGATGGGGCTCAATGCGAAGGCCGTCTACGGCTGTACGGAGGCTCCGGCCGAGTTTGCCGCGCCGCCCGGCACGGTCTTGACCTACAGCCCCGCGACCGAACGCCTCTATGTCGCGCTGACGGAGTATCCGACCGGCAAGCTGGCCTGTCCGTTCGCCAAGCGCGTCCGCCTCGCGCGGTTCCTGCACGACGGGTCGGAAGTCCGCGTCGTCCGGCGGCACTACTACTCCGGGTATACGGGGGACGACCGCGACGACGAGGCGCATGACTTCGACCTGCCGGTCGTCAAGCCGGATGTCGCGGTGCCGGTGATCGAGGTGCTGCTGGGCGAACGAGAGCCGGCGGCGGATTGGCCGGACGGACTGGACCCGAAGACGGTCGGCAGTCGGATCGTCCGCCAGTTCCTCTCGACGGACGCCGAGCGCTACATGCCGAAGGGCTTCGACGGACAGTATGGCGACGGCGTGTCGCTCCAGTACGCGAACGTGAGCCTCTGGGCGACGGCAATCGACTTCACGGCCCTGACGGGCGAGGTCGCGCTTGAACGCGAGCTGCTGAAGCGGTTCGAGGACTACTATCCGGGCGGACGGCGCGCCGACCACGTCTCGGTCGCCAAGCACGTCGACTACTACGTCTTCGGCGCGTTGCCCTACGCCGTCTATGCGCGGACGAAGGATCCGCGTGCGCGGGCGATGGGCGACCGCTATGCCGACGGACAGTGGGAGAAGCCGCTCCCGGACGACCACGAGCGCACCTATCCGAAGTGGCTGCTGGACACGGCGAAGGAGCACAATCTCGACTACGCGACCGAACTGGCCTACTGGAAACGGGGCTACACGCCGCAGACGCGGCTGTGGATCGACGACATGTACATGATCATCGCCTTGCAGACGCGCGCGTTCGCCGCGTCGGGCGACCGCAAGTATCTGGAGCGGACGGCGCGCGAGATGTGCCTGTATCTGGACGAGCTTCAGCTGAAGGACGGCCCGAACCGCGGCCTCTTCAACCACGCGAAGGGCGTGCCGTATGTGTGGGGGCGCGGCGCGGGCTGGATGGCCGTCGGCATGGCGATGATGCTCAGGGAGCTTCCCGAAGACAGCGCGTATCGTGCGCGCATCTTCAGGGGCTACTACCTGATGATGGGCAAGCTGCTGGAGACGCAGCGGGCGGACGGTTTCTGGGGGCAGCTGGTGGGCGACCCGGAGGCTTGGCCGGAGACGTCCTGCACGGCGATGTTCGCGTATGCGTTCGCGGTCGGCGTGAATCGCGGATGGCTCCCGTCTCAGTACGGCGCGGCGGTGCGGAAGGCGTATCGCGCGCTCTGCGGCAAGCTGGACGAGCATGCGAACCTTGCGGACGTCTGCATGGGCACTGGGGCCTTCAACGACCGCGACTATTACCTTCAGCGGAAGCGCATCAACGGCGATCCCCACGGGCAGGCGCCGCTCCTGTGGCTTTGCACCGAGCTCCTCCAGCCATGAATGGAAAGGACGACGTCTGCCCGAAGTGCGGCTACCGCGCCTGACCGATGCCGGGCGCCCGCACCGTTCGGATGGGCGGGCGCCAGGTTTGGTATAATACGGGCGATGAAGCCATCCTTGAAAATCCTCTTTCTTTGCCACGGCAACATCTGCCGCTCGCCGATGGCGGAGTTCGTCATGAAAGACCTCGTGCGCCGCGAGGGACGCACGGACATCGAGGTCGAATCCGCCGCGTTGCACACGGACGAGATTGGAAACGACATCCATCCGGGCACGCGCGCCAAGCTGCGCGAGAAGGGCATTCCCTTTGCGCCGCGCGCGGCGTGGCTCCTGACGGCGGCGAAGGCGCGCGAATACGATTTCCTCATCGGAATGGACGCCTACAACATCGCGGACTTGAAGCGGCTCGTCTATCCGGAAGACCGCCCGAAGATCCACCGGCTGCTGGGGTTCGCCGGACAGGCGCGCGACATCGCTGATCCGTGGTATACTGGCAATTTCGACGCGACCTACGACGATGTTGCCGAAGGGTGCGCGGCGTTGCTGAAGAGCCTGGCGTAAGAAGTTTCTCTGGGATTTCTGGGGATGGATTTCTGGGGACAGACCCCCGATCGGTGGGGTCTGTCCCCAATTGGGATGTTAGAAAATGTCAAAAAGACGAGTGTTTTGGTGAGATAACGTAAGAATGAGAATTTGATGCGGAAAATTCTGAGGTGATGGGCCGAAGTCGGTGGGGAGGAGTGGGGTATGCGGATTTTTCAAGAATTGCAATCGTTTCTTCAGGAAGTGCAATAGACTTTTCGCCGTCGGTGGTGTACACTACTGGACATGAAAACGATTCTTGTCGCTGTCCTTGCCGTCTGCGGTTCGTGTGCGTACGCCGAAACCGCGTCCGAAGCCGAACTCAAGGCGAAACTGCCGGAGATTTTCGCGAAGTCCGCCGCGCACTACCGCGCGCTGGACGCGGCGGCGACGCCGCTCATGCGGGACGCGAGCGGAAGGCCGCGCGTGCCGCATGGTTGGTTGAAATGGAAGACCGGAAAGGACGAGCTCGACATGCGCGAGATCTACTGGTGGACGTCCGGCCACTTCCCCGGCTCGCTCTGGCTTCTCCACGAGGCGACGGGCGAGGCGTTCTTCCGCGACCGCGCGACGGCGTGGACGGAGCTGCTGCGCCCGGTCGCCGACTATGGCGGCAACCATGACATCGGCTTCATGATGTACTGCTCCTTCGGCAACGCGCGGCGCATCCTCAAGACCGACCGCTACGACGACTTGCTCGTGCAGACGGCTGAAACGCTCTCCCGGCGCTACGAGCCGTCCCTTGGGCTGATCCGAAGCTGGGGCGATATCGCGGACCGCGACCACTTCCTCGTCATACCCGACAACCTGATGAACCTCGAACTGCTGGAGGTGGCCTCGAAGATCTCGGGGAATCCGCGCTTCGACGCGATTGCGCGGGGTCATGCGACGAAGACGCGACAGAACCACTTCCGCGCCGATGGCGGCACTTACCACGTCCTCGACTACGACCAACGGCCGGGCTTTCTCGGTTCGGTACAGGATATCAGGCGCGGACAGGGCCTCTCCTGCCGGACGGCGTGGAGCCGTGGGCAGAGCTGGGCGATCTACGGCTACGCCATGATGTACCGCGAGACAAAGGATCCGGCGTATCTCGCCTTCGCCCAGAGGGTGGCGGACTTCGCGATCGGCCACCCCGGCATGCCTGCGGACGGCATCCCATACTGGGACTTTGGCGCGCCTGGCGAGGAGCGCGACAGCTCCGCCGGCGCGGTCATGGCGTCGGCACTCCTGGAACTTGCGGACTTCGTCGGCGGCGCGAAGGGCGCGGCGTACCGGGCGTTCGCCGTGAAGCAGCTTCTCGCGCTCGCCTCACCCGCCTACTTCTCGGAAGGCGACGAGATTGGTCACTGGCTGCTCAAGCACGGCGTCGGACACAAGCCCGGCGACTCGGAGATCGACACACCGCTCAGCTACGGCGACTACTACTTCCTGGAGGCGCTGCTCCGCTTCCGCGCATCCGTTTCCATGTAATCCACCAAATCCATGACAAAGCGAAAGGACAAGACCATGGCAAGAAAGAAAAGACTGATGCAAGGGCGCCTAATCCTCGGAGCCTTCTGTGCGACACTGTCGTGCCCGTGCGCAGCGGCGGAGGTCACGTTGCAGCAGGACAACATGAAGGATTTTGACGGTAGCGGCGCGTTTGTCGGCTTTGGCAAGGGAACGTCCTATGCGACGACCTGGACGTGCCTTGATGGACATGGCTATTGGAATGGGGACATCGACAAGATTTCTGAAGGGTACGACTATGTGATTGGTCAAGGGCGCGTTCTGCGCACGCCTGCATCCGCAACGGCGGACACGTTCAGTGGCGCCAGCCTCGTCTTGCGGGGCGGAAGCATGGTCTCGTATTCCCGCCGCGACTGCATCCTTGACTTCAAGACGCTGCGCGTGGAAGCCGATGCGAACATCAGCAGCTACACGGGTGCCTCGTCTGGGCAAGACGTTTCGGACAGTGCGCACAGCGCCATGAAGATCGGCGGAGTCTTTGATCTCGGTTCCTGTACGGTGACGCTCTCTTGCGGGGAAAACCGCAACACGGGCATGGAAGTCTCTGGCGAACTGAAGGGCGAGGCGAAGGCGCGCGTTGTCGTTTCGGGAAACACGAAGAACTGGACGCCTGTCTCGGAGACCTGCTCGCTGTCTCGCCAGAATGTCCTGATCCGCCCGCGCTTGGCGCTGAAAGGGAAGACAGACGGTTTCAAGGGCCAGATCCGGATGGGCGACCGCACACGCCTTCTGATTGGCTCTTCGGGGGTGGCCGGCGACGGCAGCTCTGTCGAGCTGGCGGGGACGGATTTGCCGGGTGACGCCGCGATAATCGCGTCCGCTGGCGCTGACATCAAGCCGTCGGTCGCTACGCTGACGCTGGGGAAGAACGCCCTGGTCGAAGTGCCGACGGACGCGGCGCGAAACGCCGGTGCCCTGACGGTGACGCGCGCCTTGACGTACACGGCTCCCGTGCAGGTTGCCGTCACGACGATGCCCGCGTCCGACGCGGCGTTCAAGATTCCCGTCCTGACGCTGGCGTCGGGCGCCGAGGGTGCGCTGAATGCGGACGATTTCACGTTCGTAGGGACTCTTGACGGGGCGTTTGGGGCCTTTGCCGGGTTCGCGGTCGAAACGACGGACGCGGGCGAGAAGACGCTCGTTGCCAGCTTCCGCAGGGTTGTCGAGCAGGTTCAGTCCATGACCGGCGGCGACGGCAAGACCTACCCGCAGACATGGGATGAGATGGCCACATTCACGCATGACGGGCAAGAGGGACACTATTGGAGCGACAACGCGCCGATTGGCGAGGGCAAGGCCTACCGCGCGACAATGGGGCTACGCATTCCTGGAAAGTCGGGAGTCCTTGCGACGAATGTCTTTCCGGGCGCTTCGCTTTGCATTGCCAAGGAGGCCTTTGTCGCGAACTGGGGATTCCCTCTGTCGGCCTCGCCATCCCTGTCCGTCTGCGAGATCGCCGACTTGCGGATGTGCGACGGCACGGTTCTCGCCAACTGGGCCTGGGTTGGCGGCGACGAACGCATCTACGCGACGCTGGCGGGCCGGCTGACGATCGACGGCACGGTCCGCGTCCAATTCCTGAACAACACGCGCAACGGCTTGAACATTGCGTCGCGCATCGTGGGCGACGAGAACGCGAAACTGTCCATCGACCCGTCGACGGATCCCGCTGAAGGGCCGGGGCGCGGCACCTCGCGCGAATACCTGGGGGATGTGCGGATCGCCGGGGACGCCAGCGGGTTCCGCGGAACGGTGGAGACGACGGTCAGCAACATCCTCACGGTCGCCTCCTATCCGGGAAAGCTTGTCGCGAAGACAGGCGCGATCGTCCGGACCTTTGGCGTGACATCGACGGCCGAAATTCAGGTCGGCTCGTTTGAGGACGGAACGGAGATCGAGGCGCCGTGCGATTTCGCCAACGGAACGGCCGGCTGCCTCGTGTTCGCGAAGGCGTTCTCGGCGGCGGGCCGGTTGCGCATTCGCCCGACGGGAACGCCGCGCCCGCTGAAGGACGGGCGGGTTTCTCTGCCGCTTCTGAAGGTCCCGAGCGCGGGGGAGAAGCTGACGGCCGAGAAGTTCGTCTTGGACACGGCGGGGCTTGTCCGCATCGGGACGCGCGCGCTGGCCTTGTCTATCACGGACGACGGCACGTGGCAGACCGTCTCGCTGACAGCCGCCGTACGCGGATTCGCTATCCTGATTCGCTGAAGAGGGAGGGACTGCGATGTCGAGTCTGTTGCGGCAAGCCATGTGCGTAAGCCTTGTGGCCCTGCTGTCCGCCGGCTCGGCGGCAGGACGGGAGCCGTCCGCCGCCGAGCTGGTGGCGCAGGCGGGCCAAGGTCCGTTCATGCAGTTCACGGAAGCCGGTCTGCGGACGGCGCGTCTGCGCGTGGCGGAAGATGACGGCGGGCGCGCGTGGTGGCAGGGGCTCAAGTCTCGCGCCGACCGTTTCCTGGCGGAGCCGACGGAGGTCCCGGACTGCGAAGGGGCCAGCGGGCATTACGTCTACTTCTGCACGAACTGCGCGGAGACGCTCAAGGCCCTCTCGCCGCGCCGTCACGTCTGTCCCAAATGCGGCGCGGCCCATTCGGGCGTCCAGTACGACCGCGTCTACGCCAGCAGTCGCCATGGCCGTGCGCAGGACGTCGTCGAGACGCTGGGGCTGGCCTTTGCGTTGACGGGGCAACGCGCGTATGGCGAAAAGGCAAAGGCGTATCTGCTCGGCTATGCGGAGAGATACGGATCCTATGAGCTGCACAACAACGAGGGCTGGGGGGCGGTTGACGAGAAGGGAAGGCGGCGGCCGCACCTGGCGCGCGCCCACGCCCAGCCGCTGGACGAGGCCGTGTGGCTGATTGCGCTGCTGCGCGGCTTCGACGCCACGCGCACGCTCTTTTCCGATGCGGAGCGACAGATGGTGTCCGACAGGCTCTTCCTCCCGGCGGCACAGGTCGTGCGCGACGACAACTTCGGCATCCAGAACCACGAATGCTGGCATCTGTCCGCCTATGGGCTGGCGGGGCTTGCCCTGGGGGACGCGACGCTCGTCACGGAGGCGATCGACGGGCGGACGGGCCTGAAGCAGCAGCTCGCCCGAGGCGTCCTGCCGGACGGCCTGTGGTATGAGGGCTCACCGGGCTATCACCTCTACGCGCTCAACGCCCTGCGTCCGATGGTCATGGCGCTGGCGAATCTCGGCTTCCCCGTGCCGGAGTCGTACCGCAAGATGTTTTCCGTTCCACTGGAAATGCTGACGCCCGACTGGAAGCTGCCCAGCGTCAACAACGGCGGGGCGCCCTCCTTTGCCGGGAGCGGGCAGTCGGAGCTTTACGAATGCGCGTGGACTTGGTGGGGAGACCCCATTTTCGCCGCCAAGCTGGCTCAGGGCCGCCGGGCGACGAAGGAATACGTGTTCCTGGGTACGCCGCTGGGCGCGGCGGGCTCGGCGCAGCTGCCGTTCGGGAGCCGCGATTTCGAGGGCATGGGGCTTGCCGTCCTGCGGACGCGTACGCCCGGCTGCACGAATGCGGTGCCCGACAACTACGTGGCGATCGACTACGGGCCGAACGGCAACGGCCATGGGCATCCCGACAAGCTGAACCTGATTCTCTATGGGCATGGGCAGCCGATTGCGGAAGACTTTGGCAGCATCTCGTACGGGGCGCAGAAGCAGTGGCAGTGGTACCGTTCCTCGCTGGCGCACAACGAGCTGGTGATGGACGGCCGCAACCAGAGGCGCGGACGGGGGCGGCGCCTTTTCTTTAACGGCGACCCCGAGACGCCGCGCGGCGCCTTTGACGGGGGCGATGCCTATCCGGGCGCCCGTGTGTGCCGTGCCGTGGCCCTGCATGGCGATTGCGTGTTCGACCTCGTGTGGACGGAATCGGACGAGGCCCATGACTGGGAGTGGGCGTTCCATGCGCGTGGCGAGGCTGCGACCTCGATCCCGTCTTCCGTCCCCGTCACGCTGCCGCCGCCGGACTTGCACGGCAACTTCGGCTGGGGCCGGGAGCCAGACGGCTCGCAGGCATGGTCGTGGGTCTCGGATGTCCGCGAGGGAACTCTGGACGGCACCTGGTCGGCGACGTGGCGCCGGCCGGACGGCGCGGCCGTCCTGGGCGTCGTCCAGTCCGTGCGCGACCTCGACGCGGACCGCCCGGCTGTCGGCCGTCTTCGGACGGGCGTCGGCAGCGGCATTCCGCAAGACGTCCGCTGTGACTTGGCTGTTCCGCGCGTCTCGGGGCGCCGTCTGCTCTTCGCGAGCGTGCTGCTGCCGGGCAAGGAGGCGTCGGCGGCTCAGATTCGCTCGTGCGGCCGACTCCCAGACGGCTCGTTGCGCCTGACCGCGCGCGTACGCTTCCGAGACTATGAGATGACCGTGTCGCCTGCGGGCGTCGTCGATTTCGTGAAAAGGCCAAGTTCAGATTTTCCGCCGCCGAACTACTGGTGCACGTGGTCGACTCAGAGGCTCACGCTGAAGGAAAGCCGGGCCGCGCGGAAGCTCCAGTTTCAGGGCGACCAGGGCGTGTCCGGCCAGCGGGCCAACCTAAACGAGCGGGTGCTGTTTGACGCAGACGGCTGGGTGCGCACCTATTGGCCTGACATTCGCAAGGACCTCTTCCTGCTGCTGGACGACGGCTGGGACGTGCCGGCGGGGGCGATGCCGGACGCGAACGGGCTTTCGGCCTTTGGCTCTCTTGTGCCGGATGCGCAGCGCTTTGCGTCGTTCGGTGCGGCGGACGAGCGTCTGGGCGGACTTGTCCGCGCCATTCGGGACTGCGGCTGGCGCGGCGCGGCCGTCTGGGTCGCCTGCCAGTCGCCGGGCGAGACGCAGACGAACAGCCTGCCCGCCTCGGATGTCGCTGTGCGGACGTCATGGGCCGCGCGTCTGCGGGCTTCGCGCGCGGCGGACGTCCGCTACTGGAAGGTCGACTGGGGCGCGCAGGCTGGCGACCCGGCGTTTCGCGCAATGATCTGCGACGTGCGTGATTCCGTCGCGCCCGACCTGATGGTCGAGAATTGCCTGTGCATGGGGCCCGTCAACGGGCTGACGCGCCGTGCGGACGGCGCATTCGCGGGGACGGGGCGCTTTGAACTGCCGGACAACCGTGCCGGATGGGCGGCGGCGCTGGCGAAGTCGGACGTTTGGCGCACGTACGACTATCTGGACCCGTTCATGCATGCGACGACCCTTGAGCGGTGCGCGACGTTTGCCCGGCTTGCGGAAGAGGCCCGCTCGCCTGTCCTGTTCAATGTCGAAGGCGCGGTGCTGCTCGGCGCGGCACTCGGACACGCGATTGGCATCATGCGCCGCTACGAGGCAGGTGCAGCGCCGTCGGACGAGTCGCTGGCGGTCGCGTGGCAGAGGATCGCCCCGCCGTTCGGTCACGACTGGGGCCTGACGACGCGCACGAGCGACGAGACGCTTGAGGAGAGCTGGCGTTTTTCGGAGGGATCGACGTGGTTTCGCGCGGCGTTCGGGAAGCGGCTTTTTCAGCGCGCGCCGGCCGTGATGGCGCGCGGCATGAAGTTGCCGTCGGTGCAGGTGGCGGGCAAACCGCCGTTCGTGTGCGCGGCGCGCTTCCCGAATGGGGCGCGGGCCCTGGCGTGCCTGCCGCGCCGCGCCGAGGGCGTTGAGGACGTCACGACGCCGGCTGCGGTCGTCCTTGACGCCCGGCTGGAGGATCGAGCGCCATTCGCGGTCTTCGGGAGGTTTGACCGTCTTGTGCTCGCGCAGGGGATGCCGACGGGCAGCCGAATCCTGGCGCGAGGCATTCTCGATGCGGCAGCGAAGGACGTGACGGATCTCTGCGCGTGTGCGCCAGACGGGAGCGTCGTCATCCCATTTGCTGTCGTGCCGCCGCCGCAGGGCGTCTGCACGCCCAACGTCGTCCTGACGGTGCGCCCCGAGTCGCCTGAAGGCCAGGAGACCCTGTTGGTGGAGTAGGAGTGGCGGAGTCCTTCCCAAGTGCAGCCCCCCCCCCCCTTGGAGGGATGCGCATTGTCGCTTCGGCAATCAGATGTTGTGGGCCGCGAAGGAGGTCCGCAAAGCCCCTGCGGCTAAGGGAGTCATGTTTCGTTGCCGCGTCTATGGATTGAATCGTACGCGACTGCGTTGACGTGCGGGGCGGAAGTCTGATAGACTACGGACAGCTGATCACACGCGACAAGACGATCACGGCGGACTGAAAGGACAAATCAGATATGCAGACGATGCTGGTGCTGGCCGCGACGGCGGCGCTGAACTGGGCGTTGGGCGACGGGCGCGTCGTCACGGAGGCGGTCGATCTCGTGCCGTTTGGCAGGCAAGGCGTGGCCCCATGATCCTCTTCGGGTTTCGCGGGAAGGAAAGGGCCTCGGCGGATGCCGCGCCGCCGTCCGAAGCGACGCGAATCCGCTCCGTCTCGAAAAGCGAGACGGGACTGGTGCGCGCCGACAACCAGGATCATCTCTTCGTCGACGACGAACGGCTCGTCTACTGCGTGGCGGACGGCGTGGGCGGCGGCGCGGAGGGCGCGCGGGCGAGCGAGATCGTCTGCGCGAACCTGAAGATGGTTGTCTATGCGGCGGCGGACATGTTCAAGGCCCGCACGTCGGCGGTGCAGAAGGCGATCGAGGACGCGAACGCGGCCCTGTTCGCCTACGCGCGCGAAAAGGGCATGCCGCTTGTCGCCTCGACGGTCGCGGCGCTTGTGCTCGATCCCGAAAACCCTCGCCACGCGGCGATCTGCAATGTCGGCGACAGCCGCATCTACCGCTTTCGGCGCGGCATGCCGGAACTGCTGACGCGTGACCATCGCGCCGGGGCGGGAAGCCATGCGCTCACGCGCGCGATCGGCGCGGCGGAGACGGTGCGCGTCGAATGGCTTGAACTTGAGTCGACGGATCCCTCGCGGTTCCTGCTCTGCACGGACGGCGTGCACGATGTCGTCTCGCCCGGTCGCCTGGCCGCTTTCGTGTCCGCCGCGCCGACGCTTGAGGCCGCCGCGGCTCGTCTTGCGGCCGATGTCGTCCGCCACGGCGCGCCCGACAACTATTCTTTTGTCCTGTTGGGCGTATAGCCGGATGGCGCGGTCTCCGCGCCTTTCAAGAGGGCCTTGCCTGTCTCCTGTGAGGCGAGCGCGGCCTCCCGGAAATCCTGGTTGACGGCAAGCCGGAAGGTGCGGGCGCGCGAGACCGCGCCCGGCCTGGACGAAATCGCACGGGGTCATCCGCGCACGTTGAATATTTTTGATACAATACCGGCGTTGACTATGTCAACACCTTATTAACCTCAACGAAAGGACCATGAAGATGAGCAGGCTACTGTTGGCGGCTGCGGTTGCGGCGGCTGCGTTTGGCGCGCAGGCGGAGGACATCTACGTGTCGCTCGCCACCGG
>CAKURH010000006.1 GCA_934675625.1 uncultured Kiritimatiellota bacterium | reverse complement strand
ACGCTACCAGCGTTCGTTCTGAGCCAGAATCAAACTCTCAGAAAATAAGTTTTCGAGTTCCGCTCCACACAAACATTCTACTGTTCCATGTCTCTTCCAGAGACACGTTCTCAAGCATTCTTTTTTCAAAGATCGTCGTTCAAACCCTTTCAGGCGAACGGGTGCATAGTATATCAAAAAAACTTGGTGGCGCGCAAGGGGGTATTTTAAATTTCTTCAAAAAAGTTTTCCGCGCAAAGCACAGCGATTACCGCGCTCTGCGGCCATCCCCACGAATCACTAACGAGGTGCGGCTATCCGACCCTCAAGAACCACCGCCAATTCCCGACTCCAACCCTACCACTCGAACCCTACCACTGGGGTCAGACACTCGGTCACGCGATTTACAATGATCTGCAAACTCAGGCCGCTTCTCAAGCAAGCTTTCCCAATCTTCACCGCGTAACAGCCCCCAGTCGCACTTGTCTGCAAACTCGGGATGCCTCCTAAGCAGATAGACCCAATCTCGCCCAGTCAATTTCTCCCAAGCACACCGATCCTGGAAGTTTGGCTTGATGCCAAGAAGATAGGCCCAGTTCTCGCCGTTAAGCCGATCCCAATCACAATAACCGCCGAACTCTGGACGGATCACCAAAAGATTCACCCAACTGTAGCCAGAGAACAGCGACCAGTCGCAATGCTTCTCAAATCCGCCCTTGTTCTGTATGATAAGGAATCCCACCCACATACCTGCCGTGAACGTCTCCCACTTGCAGAACTTGGCCATCTCCATACGATGTCTCAGCAAAACGCCCCAATTGCATGCGTCAAAAGTCTCAAATGGACACGATTCCGCATACTCCGGGTGCTCAATAAGCCGTTCAACCCAATCCGAACTACTCCACCGATCCGAACCAGGAATCACCTGTCGCGCAGCTTTAACGACGTCTTTTGTTTCTGCCGCAGCATCTTTCATTGTCTTCGCACGATGTCGCCCTCTTAAATGAGTCCCAGAAACTTGTTGAACGCGAGCTTATTTCGTATTCCGCATTTCCTTGAACCGACGTTCGGCGGCTTCGGCTTCCTGCAAGCCGTCCTCCAGAAGCTTTCGCCGCAACTCGGCATATTCCTTCTTGCTCGGCGTGGCCTCGTATTTCCGGGACGCGAGATAGGCGTCTTCGATCTTGGTGTGCATCGTCTTCAACGACCCGACCATTTCGTCGCGCAAGGAGCAGATTCGCTGGAAATCAGAATCGCTGTCGGGACTCATGCCGAATTCCGTCAGCGTCTTTCGCAAATCCTCAATCTTCTCGTTTTGGCTGATGATCGCAGCTTGCAGATTCTGATAGGTTTGCCACAAGACCGGCGCCTCCTTGAGTGCGAAATTGCGGAGTTTGTCCTCCCGGACGGCCGCTCGCTTCGCGGCTTCGCGCGCTTGCTGCGCACGTTCGGCCTTCGCCCGCGCCTCCGCCTCTTCTCGCTGACGAAGCCGTTCCTTCTCCGCCTCTTCGCGACGACGAATCGCATCCTTTTCCGCTGCCGCCAACCGACCGAGTTCCTCCTTTTCCGCGATCTCCTGCGCCCGCTTTTCCTTGTAGGCCTGATAAGACCTCCATTGGTCGGAGACGCAGGACGACACCCAATTGAGGACAATGAAAATGACGACACCCGCCACCAAGCAGCCGCACCCGGTCTCGCACCCTGACTTGTCACTCATCTGTCTGCACCTCGAATTGTGTATCGTCCCAAGATTGTCCGCCCTTACTGCGCCATCAGCTTCTCGAACTCGGCGTCAATCGTCTCGGCCTTGGACGGCTGAACGATGTCCGAGATTGACGGATCGTCATAATCGACGCCCAAGGAGGCCATCGAGTCATTGATGGCGTTCAGCGCGTCGCGGATGCCCTGCTCGCCCTCGATCACGTTCTTGAGCTGGATGTCGTTGATCGTGTTCTGGATGCGCTCGCGCGTCTCGGCAAGGCTCTTCTGCTGCGCCGCAATCTTTTCGAGGCTCTTGTCGAGGCGCGTGACCATGTTCTTGCGCTTGGCAATCCGCTCCTGAAGACGGGAGATCTTGCGGTTGGCGTCGACCATCTTCTCTTTCGCCCGTGGGAGCGTCAAATCGTATCCGCCCAACCGAACATGATCATTGCTGACCGCCGCACTTTCCCGATAGGCCTTCTTGGCATCCGTCAGGAACGCGGCCAGCGTCTTCACCATCGTCTCGTTGTCGTTGATCTCGCGCGTGGCGGCGCTCTTCGCCACCATCATCTTGTGCGTGACGACTTCAAGGCGCTGGGCATAGTCATCCAAGTCCGCCAACTTCGCCTGGCAGTATTCGATTGGGTGGAGAGCCTGGTTCTCCGCCGTCCACTGCGTGTTCTGGCGGACACGCTCCTTACGCTGCTGCTCTCGGACGATATTCGGGATATCCTGCTCCTCGTCGTCCGGCCGCACTTCGCCATTGAGCGCGCGCCCCGCCTTCCCAAGGCGCGTCAGGGCCTCGTCGCGCTCCTCCCGCGAGCAGCCGACATAACAGGCGACGCCGACAATCGCCGCAACACCTACCAACGTCATGATTTTCATTTGAGTTCCTTTCTGATTATCTAGAACTTAGAACATCTGACTTTACATTCGATGGCCTTTGCCATCTTTCTTGATGAAGAGCGTTCCGCCCAGCCACAAAAGCAACCACAACGCCATGTATCCTCCGCCAATGGCCTCATAGTTGTTGGACTCCTGTGCGACTTCTGCGGACGCCCCTTGCGACACTTGCGCACCACCCTTATTCTGCGACAGCCCACACATGACGACGCCTACGATGAAACTCGCCCACAAAAGGAGCAGCAAGAACGTACGCTTGGCATACATCAGATGCGCCCCCATCCAACCGAACAGCAACCCCAAGAGAACGAACTTCCAGCGTTTCTTATTCGTCTCTTTTTTCTTGGTCGTTGCGCACGGCGTCTTTTTAACCTCTTGCGAACGAGGCGTTGCCGGGACTTCCTTGGGAGGCTCGCATTTTACCGCTTGCTTTTCATCCTCTTGCACTTGTTTCTTATACTCTTCAATGTAATTCTTCACACTGCTATCCAGTGTTACTCTCTCATCCAAAAACAACAACTCCTCATCCGGAAACTTCAGCACTTCCTCCATATATTTTCTTCCATGTCGCTTTGCTTTGTCCAACACCATTATAAATGTGTCCGGTCCAAGAATCTGATATGCGCACCCCCATATGCGGCGGAAGTCATCTGCAGATTTGGTTTCTTTGCCATTCCTAATCAAGAAATCCTCATACTCCATTGCCCAATCAAAGAGCTGAATAAACTCGTATAGGCAAGTATCCGCCCACCTACTCTCCTTCATGTTGACCCAACCTTTGAATTGCCTAGAATACTCGCCCAGCACACGCTTCGCGGCCGCACATGCTTTTCGCGCGGCGGCAACATTCGCATCTTTTCCACACAACCCAAAGTAATGAATGACCGTGAGATATGCGTAGGCGGGACTTAATCCCTGTTCAGCGGCCTTTTGAAACCATTTCTCACTTTCCGACTCAGAGCACTCGAATAGCCGCTCACCATAATACAGCTCGCCCCATTTATACCCCGCCTCTGCGCTTTTTTGCAGATAATCAAAGCACTCCTCCTCCACCAAAAAGGCAACATACGGCACAACACCATTCACACCCTCAACATCTGCGGCTTCAAAGATTTTTTTGGCATGATCATCATAGTTAAAGTTCTCTCGCACCCCCCCACATTCAGACACGACTGAAAGGCAAAATTCCTCAACAGATACAGTGCCCGTTGCATGGCACTTTGAACACCCAACAGAACCTGAACCCTGACAGTCACCGCACGCGACCTTGCCGCTTCCGCCGCACTTTTCACACGTGAGCGTGTCACGCCAGATTCTGCCAGTCCCGTTGCACTTGCCGCATTTAACCCGGCGGTCATCGTCAGGGTCAATGTTGTATCCGTTGTGACACGAGGGGCATTTTTCATACCCCTTGCCACTTCCTTTGCAGGTCGGGCAAACGACCTTGCCCGAACCTTCACACGTTTTACACTTTACCTTGCCCGAACCTTCGCAAGCCTCACAAGGAATCCCTTTGCTCATGTTCTTGTTCCTTTTCTCTTCGTTGGATGTTCACTTTCGCGGAATTGGCCTGTTACGCACTCGGCGGACCGACCTTCACCCGATCATCGAACTTCTTGCAGATACTTTCCTTAATCGCGAAAGTCTCTCTTTCACAGCCCGAAACTAAAACTTCCAACACGCTTCGTGCGGTACTCCCCCAAAAACACCTTGTCGCGCCACTTGCATATCCAATACGGATCCCATACTCGCTTTTGTCATCATTCCAAGTCCCTTCGACATATTCAACATGCCGCATATTGATTAGATACGGGCGTTTAATTGGCAACTCTTCCAGATCGGTACGTAATTCTTGGCGCACTCTGTTTAACAAAAACTTTAACCACGGCGCATCCGCAACGGATGGCCCTATATCTTCAAGCGTATCTATGCTAACTTTTATCCAATCACCTTCATTCAGCATTTTTGTCTCCTATTTTACGTATTTTGACCTCAAGGCATCACGATCATGATGCCTTGCGATTGCCGTTCTGTTTATTTCAGTTTCGGACAAATGTAAGTGCTTTCAATTTTCGCAAATTCCTTACTCGGCGGGTTATTGCTTCCTGGTGCCATGACAATGAGGAACTTCACGCCTTCTATCTCAAACAAAGAATAGGTGCGATTAACTGGATGCTTTTGCCCTTTCTCGAGACCTTTCTTGTAGGTGGTCTCCGGCCAACCAGACAATTTTGACTGCTCGTTCCATTCTTGTTCCGGAGAATATTCCAATCTCCTCAAGAAATCATAAATCATCTGGCCGATGCCAACGACGGGAATCTTTGCGGCGCGCGCAGCCTCAGCAGCAGGTGTGATGACATGATCTTTAAACCAGTCTTCGGGGATGCCAGCATTCAGCAAAGTGTCCACACCAAAAGACGCCTTCCGCGAATGGAAGGGACAGAACTCCGGGGCAACCACCTTGTTCGGGGCAATGTCGCGTTTATAGAAATTTCTATAGAAGCGATTCAGCCAAGCCAACCGACCGCTATTCCTTTTGGGGCCAAACCACCAAGAAGCTCCGCAGATTTCATTGTTCGAGCCAATGCTCTCTTTGGCCCTGTCGCCCAGGCATGAGAAGTCCTCAATATACGTTGAGTAGGTCGCGCCATAATTCTGCTCAAACTCATCCAGCAACCAGGCCCCCTTTCCCCTGAGGGAGTAATACTTGGACGCTTCCAGATTCTTCTTCCCTTTCCCGGTTTGCGAACCGCCCGGATTGATATTGAGGAACACGGCCTCGACGCCCCTGTCAGGCGTTCCGAAATACGGATCTGGCATTTCATTGAAATCGAATGCGCCCATGTCAAAAAACGCCTGAGAGATTGCGTCCCACGGACGAGTCCCTTTCTTCAGCCACTGTCGCACGAAATCATTCCAATAACTATAATATGCTGTCCAGTCCATCTTCGGTTCCTTCTTTTTGTGTTGGTTCAGTTTACTTGCCCTTTCAATCGCTTACGCACTGACTGCCATCAGCCATTCGAGGAATGCCTTGAGCGTCTGAACCTCTTGCTTTGGATCGCCACTCCAATTCTTCCCACCCCGATGCTTAAAGCGACACCACACGGCCTGACCTCCCTGCGGGTTGGTATTCGGCACCTCAAACCGGTCAATCGCCAGATTTGCGGTCTCGCATTGACGTGCACGAATCTTCTCGCGCATCTCCCTGAAGTCTGTGCCATAGACACTGACCGTTGACGTGTGATAGCCGGCGAACAGCCGAGCCTTAATGTCTCCATTCGCGCCAGTCGGGAGATCGACAAAGAAGTCGTGCTTCCCAGGCGTTTGGTAGTAGGGCCGCCTATAGGCCCGAGGTCCTTGACTGCGATGCCCGCACCGAAGGCCCAGTTCCTTCGTGATGGACTGCGCCATCAAATTACAAATTTCTGTTATTTGCTCTTCTGTCATTTTGTCTCTCCTCGTTTGTTATGGCTGTAAATCAAACTTCTCAAATGCACCTTGTGAATGATACCAAATTTCTCTGCAAGAAGTTGTCGCAGATGCGACAACTTTGAAAATTTCCACAACGCACTTCGCCTTGACGAAATGCGCAATATTTTGTACACTACTCTCATCTTTCCCAAAAAGGAACACTACAATGCCTGCACTTCAGAAAACCCTTCTGCGTCCCAAACTTGACGAGGATGTCATCCCGTTCTCCGAATATCGGCAGAATCTGACGCAATATTTCAAGCAGACGCAGTCAACGCATCGTCCAATATTGGTCACGCAAAACGGCCGCGCTGCGACCATCGTCATGAATGTGCAGGACTTTGAAGACACCTGGAACATCTGGGAAGCTCTGCGCGACCAGATCGAAATGCGTCGTGATATAGAAGAAGGAATCCGCGAACTTGATGCCGGCGAGGGCATTCCTCACGACAAGGTTTTCAAAGACCTCCTCAAGGAATTCGCATAATGTCTCTCATCTGGTCTCCTCGTGCACAACGCCGCCTGAAAGAATATGCGCAAGCCCTTGCCGAATACGATTACCCAGAAACGGCTGTCAACTGGCTGATAGATGTCAAGGCCAAGTCTGAACATCTGGCACAATTCCCATTTGCAGGACGAGTTTCGCCAGAGTTCCGCGACAAGCACCCCATCATTCGCGACATCACCATCGGGAATTACCGGCTCTTCTACCGCAACAAACGTAGTCACGTCGAAATCATTTCGATTCACAACTGCAAACAGGCCATCACTTCGCTCCGCTCGCTCTAAACGACTTGTCCACAAAATAGGGTTTAAGGACTTCCCATGACAGGGTTGTCCCATCCATTTTCATTTACGTCACCATCTTCTGCGCCTGAAGATTCGCGGCCTGTGCGATAAGCGCGTATTCACGCGCATGTTCTTCGTCTGTCATCGCGGCCATCTCGGCGCAGTCCTTGGCGATGGACGCCAACCACTTGATATGCGCCACGCCGTTGCCGAGCCCCGGCCCCATCTTATCCGGATTGATGGCCGACTCGCAGGCAATTCGTCGAATCTTCTCCTCATCGGAAGCAGCCGCCGCACAGCGGACTTTAAAGCATGTCGCATAGTGCTCAGCCCACTGCCAGACACAGCACCAGTCGCCGATCATGGTCTTGTCCAGTCCAAGGGCCGCCATCTTATCGACATAAAAGGAATGGACGTCCTTGTCGTTGCCCTCAAACGACCGAAAGTCCCTGCCCACAATGACCAGCCTTGCCCAATGTCCGCATTTGAACTTCGACCAGACGCCATCCGGGCAACTCTTGCCAAGCTGCGGATGCCGACAGAGCAACGCGCAGAGATCGTCCACATTGAACGACAGCCACTTGTCGCACAGCGCGACGATTTCCTCGTCGTTCGGCTTGTGGTCGAGCAGAGAGAGCCAGTCCGCCTCCGTAAGCCCGCGCAGGTCTTCTGCACCAATCCATTTTGGATTCCCTCGGATCTTCCGAGCCAACTCACTGACCGCCTCGCTCTTGAAACTATCCATTCTATCAGCCTCCTGTGATTCAGCCTTTGCCTCTTTCTTCTTCATTTATGCACCTTCCTCACGGACGTCTCGACCGCTACAGACCTCAACAGAACACAGTGGATAGGCTTGCAAATTCCTTTCCTTCTCGCTCTACACTACCTATAAAACGAACGTGTACGTGACAATCTTACGCAATCTCCTCCACCGTGCCACAAGCCGCACAATCAGCATGATGACGATGTTCACGGTCAAGGCTGTCGCCATCAGCACATGCAGCTTGAAAAGGAAAGGCATCAGCGCGAAGACCAATGCCGACACGCCCATCCCGACGGGCGGAATCAGATTCAGCAGTGCTGTCAGGAGTGCGATACACAGCAACCCGCGTTTCATGTGGAGCAAATCGACAGGACTCAACCCGATCTCCGACGCAATGCAAAACGTCAGATAGAGCCAAACGATGAGCCCCAGACCCCAATCGCTTGCACTCAAGGTTTCGGACAGCAGTTTTCCTGCGGCACTGAGCAAACCGCATCCATACGTCAGGAGTCCGGGCATCGCGTCGACAGGAAAATAATCGCGATAGAGGATTCGCGGCGTCGAACATGAGAAAAGGCACGTCAGGAACACGATTGCCAGTCCACCGAACCAGACGGGCCCACTTGCGATGACAAAATCCGCCATGCCGCCCAACAGCCCTGTTCGCTTCTCGTGCAGAACATAGCCCAAGGTGTCCCGCTCACGACAGAACGGGACGAACTTGATAATCTTCGTGCCAGTCAAGATGCACCCGACGGCATGTCCCGTCTCGTGACAGGCTACACCCGGCGCGACCAGATACCAATAGAGACCTCCAAGACGGCCAACGCCCGCCGAGCGAATCTTCCGCCCCACGAACTGAAGACAGCAGGCAAGGGTCATGGCAACGCCAAAGACCGTCCAAAGCTGCCACATGCACCTCTCGCAGAAATGGAGGATATAGCCTACCATGCACTGACCCTATTTCGTCTGCGTCATCGTGTGATAGCGACGGGAGGCCGCTTCTGCCTCCTGAATGCCGTCCTCAAGAGATTTCCGCATGAGATTCTCATATTCCGAACGACCGGGCGTGGCCTGGAACTTCTTGTAAGCGATGTAGGCGTCTTCGATCTTGCGGCAAATCTGGTCGAGCGATTCGCAGATGTTCTCACATGACTGCCGCAGCGCCTGATAGTCCTTATCCGTCTCCGGGTTGCGCTCGAATTCCAACAGGTCGCTTTTCAGCCCCGCAAGCCCCGCCTTTCGGGCCGCATATTCCGCACGCAACGCCTGCACCGTCTGCCACAGGGACGGCGATTCCTGCAAGGCAAATGTCCGCAGCACGTCAAGCTTGTGTCGGCTCCACCGCTTCGGCGCAGATGCCCTCGGTTCAGCCGTTGGTTCGGACGGCACAAAAGGCCTTAAGGCCGGTTGCGTCTGCGTCTGGCAGCCAACCACGGACAACAACAGCCCCATCACCGGACACAGCATCCTTCTCTGTATCATTTCGTGTTCCTCATTTTAAGCTACTCAAGGATAATATATCATTTTCTTGCGCAAGAAGTTGTCGCAGATGCGACAACTTGGAAATTTTTTGCCGCAATATGATTTATGCAAATTGCAACTGGCACTTGCAATCTGCACGATGTTCGAGGTGCTCTTCGCTAGCGCATTTTCAGGTGCGCCTTGACGAGATCTTTCGTCGCGTCATTTCTCGTCAGCTTGTCGATGGCGCGGTAGAGCGCCGTGCGGTTCACGCCGAGATAGGCGGCGAGTTCGGAAAGCCGAATCGGCTCCGCAGCATTTTCGGCGTCTCGCCACTGGAGATACAGCCGAACCCGGTCGACGATTTCGTAGCAGCTCAGGAGCGAGAGCTTGCGCCAGGCGTTGAACCCCTGTCGCACGGCAGAGGCATAGAGGTTCGCGACAAACTTCGGATGTGTGCCCGACGCCATCACCTGCCGCACCGCGTCGACCTTGCAGACGAGAATCCGCGCGGCTTCCGCCGCAACCAGCATGCCGGGGCTGCGCGTGAGATCCAACACGGGAAACGACGCGCCGTAGACTTCGCCGGGGCTCAGGCTGTGGACGAGATGTCGACTATCGTCCTTCAGTCCGCACTCGTAGACATGGAGACGCCCCGCGAGAACGCAGACGATCTCAGACGCGGAGTCGCATTCGTGCACCACCAGTTCGGCGGGTTCGCACGTCTTGACGCGCACATTGAGCGCCGTCGCCAAGGACATGCGCTCCGATTCGGAGAGATTCGCAAAAAGCGGCGTTTCCGCCATGCGGGAGAGGACATTGTCGTTGCAGTCTTTCATCTGCAACATACGCCCATCCGGACGCGATTTCTTACGCGGCCGTTCCGCATTTCCCGAATGCGAACAAAAAAGATGGCGTGTCCTCATCGTCATGTTCTAGACAAGGCATCGCCAAACGCCCAAAGAAAAACACAACGACGAGGACGCGCCACGCGAGTCTTCGCGTGTCGTGCCCTCGTAGAACGCTTTTCTTTGAAATTGGCGATTTCTGTCTAAAGCGTAGTTACGTAGCTGACGGATATTATAGCAAATCGCCTGTCGCAGGTGCGACAAGCGTGCAAAAAGGTCGAATGCCGCGTCGTCTTGAGACGCGATCAAGTCTCACCAAGAGATCTTGCCTTGGCGAATGCTACCACGGTTCTTCCGCGAAGCGGCGCAACTGCGCGTCCATTTCGTCGAATTTCTTGCGGTTCAGTTCCTTGACCGTCGCGGGGCCGCCGATCTCAAGAGCATTGCGGACGCGCCTCATCAAACCGCTGCTGAAATCTTCCATGTAGTCATGCAGAAGACTCTTCAGCGCCCACCCGGCACTCGCGTCCTGCTCAATGAAGTTCAGGTACACCTGATCGCGGAAGCGATAATGAAGCGCCGCATCCTTCGGCGCCTTCAGCGTCCGGTTGAGCAGAACGCAATGATCCAACCAAATGCGCGTGCACCGTCCCGTATCTGTGCCCGTCAAATCCACGTCAAGCGTACCCGGCCCACCAATCCACCAATCGCGGTCGGGTGGCAAGGCAATCGGGTACTTGAACGCCTGAGTCTGTCCGCCGAGGCGCACAAGCGTGACGGGAATCGCATTGGTCACGATGCGTGTCATCACAGAAACATCGTTGAAACTGTTCGTTTTCCGCTGCGCTTCCGAATAGTAATACACCTTGTTCGTCATCACGCGGACAATCTCCTCCAGCTCGACATTCGTGACAACGTTCTCGCACAGCGCACGCCAGCGCATCGACTCATCGACTTCTTCGGCATTGTCCAGCGCCTGACGCAGCCCCATCGAGCTCTTCGGGTCCTGCAGGAACTGAGACGCGACCTCTTCCGTCGAAACCGACGGGCGATTCCACAACCAGCCCGCCAGCGACATCAGCGCAACGATGCCAAGTCCCATCAGAATGCGAGCGACGTGGCGACCGCGAATGGCGCGCATCAGGGCGTCCACGTCACGGTAGCGATATTCCGGCAGAGAACTCGTCGCGCGGCGGACGATGCGGTTCCAGTCGCGCGGCGGCTTGCCACCGAAGCAGTCGTCGATCAGGACGCCCAGCGCATGAATGTCCGTCGCGGCGGACACGGCCCCACCGCCGAACTGCTCCGGCGCGGCGTAATGCGGCGTTCCCGCGCCGACGGCGTGGCCGTCCATCAACGTGACCGACACGCCCGTATGTCCCGCACGGGCAACGGTTTCCTTCAGAAGTCCGAGATCGATCAGCACAGGCTCGCCGTTCGCCCGCCACAGGATGTTGGCCGGCTTGATGTCGCGATGCACAAGCCCTCGGCGGTGCAGCGTGCGCACGGCCGTGCAGATTTCCAGAAGAAACGCGGCGACCGCACAATCGCGGTTCGGCAGTGGTCGTGCGTCCAACAGTTCCATGACGACATAGGAGCATCCGTTCGTCTCGCCCGCCGCGTAGAACTTCGGGAAGAACGAATAGGCGTTGTGCATCAGGAATTCGGCCTCGCGGACAAAGCGGCGACGCGCCGTTTCCGCGCTCTCCGGGGTCGCGTCCGCCTTGGGCGCAAGAACCTTGAGCGCGGCGGCCTGTCCCGTCTCGACGTGTTCGACGCGATAGACTTCGCCGCTGCCGCCGCGTCCGAGAAACGCCGTCACCCGCCAGCCGTCCAAGACCGTGCCGTCCGAAAGCGTCGCGACCTCGACGAGCGGCCGGTGCGCCGCGAGGAATGCCGCAAATTCAGTTGTGCTCGAACGCTGCTTCATCCACTTGCTCCAATGCCTTGACGAGCGCGCGCAAGCGCGTCATCGCGCGGCTCCTGATCTGGTCGACAGCGTTGCGCGTCAGGCCGAAAGCTGCCGCCACGGCCTCCGGCTTCTCGCCATTCAACGCAAGCCGCGTAAAAATCTGCTTCGTGCGCGGCTGAACTGCGTCATCCGCGAGATATTGCTGAAGCGCGATTTCAAAGACCGCCGCGCGCCATTTCTCTTCTTCAGCCGCGCGCGAGGCGGCCTCCGCAGCGGCGAGCGGAGACGGCTCTTTTGCAAGAGCCGCACAGGACAGGGCCGCGCCGGACGAAGCGTAAAACGAGGCCGCGCGGGACAGCGCGCGGCGCCTTTCAGCCGCCCGGTTTTCGGCCGCGCGCAGTTTCAGGGCCTTGTGGCGCAAGACGCCCGTCAGGTAGTTGTGGAACGAGCCCTTTTCGTCCGGGACATAACGGTAGACCGGGAAGATGCGGATGAGCGCAATCAGCGTCTGCTGAATCGCCTCGTCCGCATCGAGGGTCGGGAAATGGCTTTGCATGAACGCCGCCATCATCGGACGGTAGCGCGCGACGAACTCGCCCCAGCGCGCATGCTGCGAGTCGCTGGCCAGGTTCTGAAGAAGCGTTGCCGAAGTTTGCGGGCAGCCGCCCATCGCCGCTTACTTCTTCTTCAGCGCGGGGTTGATTGGGGTGGTCTTCACGAGGTCGACAATCTTCTGCGTGACCTCGGGGTTGGCCTTCAGGTAGTCAATCGTCGCGAGCGAGCCCTGCGCGAGCTGCGAGTCGCCGAAGGAAAGCCAGCTGCCGCGCTTCTCGACGATGCCGCGCGAGAGCGCCGCGTCGAGGACGCTGCCCTCGTAGGAGATGCCGCACGTGTAGAGGATGTCGAACTCAGCCTCGGTGAACGGCGGCGCGACCTTGTTCTTCACGACCTTCACGCGCGTGCGGTTGCCGACGACCTGTCCGGCGGTATTCTTGATTGCGCCGATGCGCTGGACCTGCAGACGGCAGGAGGCGTAGAACTTCAGCGCCTTGCCGCCCGGCGTTGTCTCGGGGTTGCCGAACATGACGCCGATCTTCTCGCGCACCTGGTTCGTGAAGATGATGAGCGTCTTCGTCTGCGCAACAACCGCCGTCAGCTTGCGCATCGCCTGCGACATGAGGCGCGCCTGAAGGCCCATGTGGCTGTCGCCCATGTTGCCGTCGATTTCCGCCTGCGGCGTCAGGGCCGCGACCGAGTCGACGACGATCACGTCAAGCGCGCCCGACTTCGCGAGCTGTTCGCAAATCGTCAGAGCCTCTTCGCCGGAGTTCGGCTGCGAGACGATGAGGTTGTCGAGATCGACGCCGATCTTCTTCGCGTACGTCGGGTCGAGCGCATGCTCCGCGTCGATGAACGCCGCGACGCCGCCCGCCTTCTGGGCGTTCGCGACGACGTGCAGCGTAAGCGTCGTCTTGCCGGACGACTCCTGTCCGTAGCACTCGACAATGCGTCCACGCGGGAGGCCGCCCACGCCGAGCGCGAGGTCGAGCGAGAGCGCGCCCGTCGAGATGACGGGGATCTCCTCGATCTCCTTGTCGCCGAGGCGCATGATCGACATCTCGCCGAATTCCTTGCGGATCTGGCTCATCACCGCGTCCAGCGCGGTGTTGCCGGTTGACTTCTTCGTTTCAGCCTTTTCAGTCTTCTTCTCTGCCATGATCTTGATTTTCTCTTGAATTGCAAATTTAAGATTTCAGATTTAAGATTCGTTCTATGTTTGAGACGTTTAGATTTAGACTTTTTAGATTTCGATTAGACGTGAGGGACGCGAGGGGGCTTGAGGGATGCAAGTTCCAATCGCCTTTCATTCGATTATTCTTCCACGATGCCTTCCTTGGCCTCGGCCTTCCAGAACTGCGCGCCGCCGGTCGTGATGACGTTCGTCGTCCAGACCGGGGCGGCATCCGCCGCCGCCCGCTCCCACGCGCCCGTCGTGACGAAGCCCTTCGTCAGGTCGTCCGTCGCGAGGAGGCGGTAGTGGCACCACGGCACACGGTTCGTGATCTCCAGCGTCCATTCCGTGTCGGAGACGCGCGTGATCGCGCGGAACGCAATCGGCGTCGGATAGTTCGTCGTGACGGGCGTCGGCGGATCGGGATCCGGCGGATCGACCTTCTCGACAATCGTCAGCGTCGCCGTCAGGGCGGGAATCGGCTCGTAGTTGGCGGCATCGCCCGTGAACGTCGCCGTGACCGTGTAGACGCCGATTTCAGTCTTTCCGTTGCCGTCGTAGGCGACCGTGACACCCGTCGGCAACGTGCCGGAGATTGCAAGCGCATGAGGCTTGCCATCGTAGGTGAACGTCTGACTCGCGAACGTGACGCCGCTCATGTCATAAACGGCTTTCGCAATTGTCCAGCTGATCGTGCGCGCCGCCGTCGTGCCGTCCGCCCACGTGAAGCCCGCCTTGGGCGTGGCCGTCGCCGTGTAGGCACCCGCATTCGTCTGCGCGACGCACGTGAGGATGTAGCCGTGGTCGGACGACAGACAGACCTTCGCCGTGCCGTCGTAGACGAAGCTCGTCACGACGTCCGCGATTTCCGTCTTCAGCGTTGCGCCGCCGGGCACCGGTTCATAGGTCGTATCGTCTATCGTGACCTTGCCGTCCGCACCGAGCGCGTCGCTCCAGACAAGCCACGTCTCGTCGCCGCCTTTCACGGCGAAGCCGACGTCGCCCGTCAGGTCATGCGTGAAGTTGTGCGCCGAGTTGGCGATCTGCGCGGCCGTGCCGGAGAAGTCCGTCGCCACGCGACCAAAGACGTTCGATGAGGCCGTCACGCCCGGCACATAGCCGACGCGCCCCGTGAACGGCGAGACCAGGAGCAGCGTAGACCCCGACGCGACGTAGAGGTTGTTCGGCAAGCCGCCGGTCGCCGTGTTGTTAGTCGCGACGAAGCCGCCGCCAATCTCGACCGTCGATTCGTTGCCGATGTAGACGCCACCGCCGCGATCGGACACGCAATTCGCCACCGTGCCGCCCAAAAGGCGCACACGGCTGAACGTGTCCGCCGCCACCGCGCCGCCACGGCTGTTGCCGGCAATTCGATTCGTGCAGTTGCTAATCGCGGAACCGTCGAGCATCGTCAGCGCGCCCTTGTAGACCTTGATTGCGCCGCCCGCGCGCTCGGTGCCGCTTGTCACGTCCCGCACCACCGCACCGTCACCGAGCGTCAGCTCGCCGTACTGCACGTCGAAGAGAAGGCCTGTCCCATACCGCAGGGTGTCCAGCTCGCCGGAAATCTCAAGGCCCGTCACTGTCAGCGCGCCGTTCGTCAACACATTGAACTGGCAGGGCGCCGCACGGGAAACGACGAACGGCCCGCCCGTGCCGCTCGTCAGCGTGACGCGCGTCGTCACCGTCACGTCATCCGACAAGGTCGTGTTGGCGAGGACTTTGACCGTCGCCTCGCCCGTCAGTACGCCGAACGCATCCGCCAGCGAACCGTAGTAGGCCGAGGTGCCGTCCGCCGTGACGCACGCGACGGCGACCGACGGATCGACGGGCTTGATGCTGCCGTCGTCCTTTTCCCACAGAAGCGACGTGTAGTCGTCGCTCGGCGTCGCCACAAAAGCCGCATCCGTATCGCAGAAGAACCATTCGCACGACTGGAGAATCTGTGCGCGGTCGGTGAAAGCCGCATCCACGGCGAGGAATACGCCGCCCGCCTTCTTGATCGCCCCAGTTCCGCGAATCCCGACGACGCTCCCCGTTTCCAGCAAGCCGGACAGGATCAGGGTGTGCGCCGATGATGAGGATGTCCACGAATAATGGATGTCATTCGGCGACACCGTATTCGCGTCCTGTCGCGTCGTGTTGCCCTGAATCGTCAGGTAGCCGGACAGCCGCACCACGGCCTCCTTGCCCATGTAGATGCCGCCGCCCGCGTTGCGCACCTGACAGTTCGTGATGACCACGCAATCCTGCAAGGTGAGTTCGCACAAGGCATCCTTGAGATAAATTGCGCCGCCCTTCGAATTCGCCGCATTGTTCACGCAGCCGTCGAAGACGACCACGCCGCCGTCCGAGCCAACCGTCGCCTGGCCGGACAGCACGGCAATCGCGCCGGAATAGGTGTTCGTGCCCTCGATGTTCGTGAACGTCGTCTCGCCGCCGACCGTCAGCACGCCACCGTTGACCAAGAAGAGCGAATCGCCGCGATAGCCGCCGAACGTCAGGCCGCGCACGGTGAGCGTCGCACCCGTGCCGACGTCGAAGCCCGCCGCCGCGCCAAATGCGCCAATCGTCACGCCCGCCGTCTCGCCGCGCAGCGTCAGATTCCCCGTGACCGCAAACCGCTTCGTCAGCTCCAGTCCCGCGAGCTTGCGGACGACAATTTCGCCCGTCTCGCTGACGTCGCCGGACGTCTGCATGTTCTGGAACTTCTCGAACAGGCGATCCAGCCGCGCCGCCGTGTTCGTCGCGCCGGAGGCGTCCACGAAATAGCCGACCGATTCGCTCAGCGGCACGGGAATCTCGCCCCACTTCAGAAGCACCGCACCGCTCTCCGCAACGGCAATGCCGCGCGTCTCGCCGAGCGTATCGCGGACGTTGGAGATCTTCGCCGCGCAGTTCGAGGCCGTCAGGTAGTCACAGATGGCCGTGCCGAAGACGCCGTTCACGTCCGGCGCCGCCGCGCAGTCAATCGCGAAACCGTTCGCGAGTTCCGCCGCGAGCACAAAGCCATCCGACGTCACCGTGCTGACGGCGGCCACCGACGACGGCACGCCCAAGTCCACGTCTGCCGCGATGACGAGACGCCCGCCGTCCGCCACCGTCACGGCGGTCGAGGCCTGCGCCGCGAACGTCACGTTGGAGAGCGCGAGCGTCCCGCCCGCCGCGACAGCCAACGCGGCGGTGCCGTTGCGAACGACCGGCGTCGTCGCGGGGTCTGTCCCCACGGCCGTCAGCGCGCAGGGGAAGTCGATTGTCGCCGTCGCATCGAGCGGAAGCGCCTCCAAAATCTCAATCTGAACGCCCGGCGCACCGGCGGACACAAACGTCTTCGCGGCCGCAATCGCCTTGTCGAGCGTCGTGTAGACGTTCGTCACCGCACCCAGGACGATGCGCGCACGCGGCTCGACAACCTGCGCGTCGTTCCCCCAGGCGTTGCCGACGCTCGACACGACGGGAATGTCCGTGTATGTCTCATACCAGTCGAGGGACTGGACAATCCACCCGGAAAAGGTCGTTTTCGAGGAACCCGTCTCGGCGGCCCGCACCGCCGCCAGACGCTCGACGGGGCAGCCCGTCTTCTCGATTTCGACGTCATACGTGTCGACCGGCAGCAGGAAGCCGTAAACGCCGTTCGCCGTCGTCACGCCGTTTGTGACGAGGGTCGTCGTGCCCGCCGCATAGACACGCACCGCCGCATCCGCGAGCGCATTCGTCGCATCGTCCACCACACGGCCCGCGAGCGTCGCCTGCGACGCGCCGGACGCTGACGTCGGGAAGATGTTGAAGACGAGATCGTCGAAGACCGTGAAGTGATAGCCGCTCGTCGTGTCGATGTCCGGCAGATTGTACCAGTAGTCAGACTGCCCCGACCAGCCCATGTTGAGGTGAACGTAGACCGTGCCGCCGTTGTAGCCATAGCCGTCGCCAACAATCGCGTGGCCGCCCGCGCCGCTGATGCCCATCAGCACCGGGAAGCCCGCATCGAAGTTCGAGAACATCGCCCGCTGCAGCACGCCCGCGTTCGCCGAGACCTCGTCCGCACTGTAATAGGCGGCGTTCGCATAGCCAAAGACGCCTCTGAGCGCGTTCGCGACGTTGAACATGAACGAGCCGCTGCCGCCCGCGCGCGCCAAGTCGTAGTTCATGTAGACGGAAATGCCGGCATCCGATGTCAGCTTGCCGATGGCGTCGCACTGCGCGTCCGACACGCCACGGACCGGCACAAGCGGCATGTTCGCCCAGTCGTAGACGCCCGCCTGGGTCGTCAGGTTCGTGACGGCCGCCCGGCCGCGCGTCGAGGCCTGAACCGTGCACTTGCGCGTGACGGGCGTGACGGAGGCCGTCGGATAGCCGTGGTAGCGCATGACCTGCGACATCGCCGTCGCCACGCAACCGCAGACGGCGTTCTGGCCGTCCGAAAGCGTCGGCGTAAAGCGGTTGTAGCACGCCTGGCCACCCGCCGTGCTCTGATCCCACTTCGACTGCACAAGCGGGCCCGCCCGCAGGTCGCCGGGGGAGGAGATGTGCGTCCGCGACGGCTGCTTGATCGTCGCATCGTCAGCCGCCGCGCCTTCGGCGAGCAGCGCCGTCCATTTGGCGACCGCGCGCGAGGCGGCGGCCGTAGCGGAAGCCGCCGCCGGAACCGCAGACGCGGCCACGGGCAAGACCGGCGTCGCCGCGCGCACCTCCGCATCGCGGCTCAAGAGCGCCCACAGCGGACTCGCCGGATCAATGGTCGCAACGTCCGTCGTCTCGCCGGTAAACGCGATGACCGGCTCTCGCTCCGTGTCGGACGCAAGGAAGACCGTGCCGCCGCCGGACATCCTGACCGCATAGAGCGTCGCGCCGCTCGGCAGCGTCTGCATCGCCACGTCCGCGACGGACGTTCCGAGCCGTGCGCCCAGCGTGCCGCCGCGCAACGCCCACGCGCGCGCGGCGCTTTTCGCCTGTTCGACAGAAACCGGCACCGCCCGCGCCTGAAGGGCAAGCGCAAGCAACGCCATGAGAAGGACTCGACTCTTCATGGACATTCTCCTATTCAAAACAATCCGAATTATACCAAAAATCCGTGGTTGCCGCCGACACGTCAGAGGAACTTGCCCGTGACGGATTCGGCGCAGGCGCGGATCGTGGGGACAGGCCCCTCGCAGACGAGGCGACCGCCCTTGTCGCCGCCGCCCGGCCCCAGGTCGATGATCCAGTCCGCACACTTCATCACGTCCGTGTTGTGCTCGATGACGACCACCGTGTTGCCCTGGTCGCGCAGGGCCAAGAGGATCTTCATCAGCTTCGCCACGTCGTCGAAGTGCAGCCCCGTCGTCGGCTCGTCGAGGAGGTAGAGCGTCTTGCCTGTCGAGCGGCGCGAGAGCTCCGTCGCGAGCTTGATGCGCTGGGCCTCGCCGCCCGAAAGCGTCGTCGCGGACTGTCCGAGCTGGATGTAGCCGAGGCCGACGTCAACGAGCGTCTTCATCTTGCGCGCGAGGGACGGCACCTTCGCAAAGAACTCATACGCCTCGGCAACCGTCATCGCCAAGACGTCCGCGACGTTCTTGCCGCCGTAAGTCACCTCCAGCGTCTCGGCGTTGAACCGCTTGCCGCCGCACTGCTCACACGTCACGTAGACGTCGGGCAAAAAGCTCATCTCCAGCTTCTGCACGCCGTCGCCGCCGCAGACTTCGCAACGTCCGCCCTTCACGTTGAACGAGAAGCGCCCCGCCGTGTAGCCGCGCGCCTTGGCGGCCTCGGTCTGCGCGAACAGCTCGCGGATCTCCGAGAAGAAGCCGACGTAGGTCGCCGGATTCGAGCGCGGGGTGCGGCCGATCGGCGACTGGTCGATCTCGATCACCTTGTCGAAGTGTTCGAGACCCGTCAGCTTGCGATACTTGCCCGGCACGGCCTTCGCGCCGTAGAAGTGCCGCATCAGCGCACGCTTCAGCGTCTCGTCGATCAGCGTCGACTTGCCGGAGCCGGACACGCCCGTCACGACCGTGAACGCCCCGACCGGGATGTGGACGGTGATGTTCTGGAGGTTGTGCGAGGCCGCGCCGGAGAGGGTCAGGAAGGGGCCTTTTGAGAAAGGGGCTTTCTTTTCTTGACTGTCGCTCTTGTCGCGCGCAACGCGGCGCGCGCCGCGCAAATACTCGCCCGTCAGGCTCTTCGCCTTCAGAAGCCCCTTGAAGTCGCCTTGGTACATGACCTCGCCGCCCTCGCGTCCCGCGCCGGGGCCGAGGTCGATGATCCAGTCCGCCGCGCGCATCATCTCCTCGTCGTGTTCGACGATGACGACCGTGTTCCCACGGTCGCGCAAGCCCTTCAGCGTCGCGATCAGCCGCTCGTTGTCGCGCGGATGCAGACCGATCGTCGGCTCGTCAAGAACATAGAGAACGCCCGTCAGGCCGGAGCCAATCTGCGTCGCGAGGCGGATGCGCTGCATCTCGCCGCCGGACAGCGTCGCCGATGCGCGGTCGAGCGTCAGGTAGTCGAGCCCCACGTCGAGCAGGAACTGCAACCGACGCGTAATCTCGGCGAGAATGTCACGCAGAGCGGCAAGCTTCGACTTGCTTTCGCTGAACACGGAGGAATCGGAGGCGTGGAGGCACGGAGAAGAGAGTGAAGAAAAGAACGCCTTGGCCTCGCCGACGGGCAGGGCCATGACTTCGCTCAGGGTCTTGCCGGCAATCGTCGCCGCGCGCGCGAACTCGTTCAACCGCGCGCCATGACACGCGGGACAGACCCGGTAGCTTTGGTAAGCCTCGTATTTCGTGCGCGTCTCGTCGTCTTCGGCTTCGTCGAGCCGCTTCTTCAGCACGGCCAGAACGCCCTCAAACGGACGATCCACCGAGCGCCACGGCAACACGAGGTCTTCCTTGAAGCCGTGCATCAGGTCGTGGCGGAACTTCGCCGGCAGCTTCTCATACGGCGTCGACAGGCTCACCTTGTACTGCTTCGCGATCTCCTCCAAGAGCGCGTTGTAGTACATGATCGCGTTGTGTCCCGCGCGCCGCCACGGGTGGATGCACTCGCGCAGGGGCAGCGTCTTGTCCGGCACAATCAGGTCTTCGTCGAAGTAGTAGAGCTGGCCGAGGCCACCGCACGTCGGGCAGGCGCCAAACGGCGAGTTGAACGAGAACGAGCGCGGCTTCAGCTCGTCGAAGGAAAGCCCGCAGTCCACGCAGGCGTTGAGCTCGGAGAAGGTGAGGATGGTTGAATCGGCCTTACGCTCTGGGCCTGAGGAGCCTTGGCCTGCGGCGCTTAACACCTCAACTTTCAGAATCCCCTTACCTGTTTTCAGGGCGAGTTCGACCGAGTCGGTGAGGCGCGTGCGGTCACAGGGCAAGACGAGGCGGTCGATGACGACATCGATGTTGTGGGCCTTCTTCTTGTCGAGCTCCGGCACCTCTTCAAGCAGGTACGTCACGCCATCGACACGCACACGCGCAAAGCCATTGCGCTTCAGCGTCGCGAAGGTCTCCTCATGCCGCCCTTTCTGGCCTTTCACGACAGGGGCAAGCAGGAGGATCTTGAGTTTCGGGCCTGCGGCGCTTAACACGGAGGAACCGGAGGCTGGGAGGCACGGAGAGCCGTTGGGAAGAGTGAGAATCGCATCAACAATCTGCTCGGCGGACTGGCGGGTGACGGGCTTGCCGCATTTCGGACAGTGCGGCGTCGCGACCGAACCATAAAGGATGCGCAAGTAGTCGTGAATCTCCGTGACGGTCGCGACAATGGAGCGCGGATTGCCGCTTGTCGTGTGCTGTTCGATGGAAATCGCCGGGGACAGGCCCTCGATCTTCTCGACGTCCGGCTTCTCCATGCGGTCAAGGAACTGCCGCGCGTAGGCAGAGAGCGACTCGACGTAGCGGCGCTGGCCTTCGGCGTAGAGCGTGTCGAATGCAAGGGACGACTTGCCGCTCCCGGAGAGGCCGGTGACGACCGTCAGGGAGTTGCGGGGGATCGTGACGTCGATCCCCCGCAAGTTGTGCACTTTGGCATTCTTGATCGTGATGTCCATCGTCACAGGTTCTTGTTGACGTCGAGCGCGAGCAGAAACTCCGGGTTCGACTTCGTCTTCTTCAGCGAATTCAAGACCGACTTCATCGCCGATTCGGGGCCCGCCGACGCGAGGATGCGCCGCATGCCCCACGTCTTCTCCAGCTCCATCGGATCCAGGAGCAGATCTTCCTTGCGCGTGCCCGACTTCTCGATGTCAATCGCCGGGTAGATGCGCTTGTCCGCAAGGCCGCGATCCAGCACGATCTCCATGTTGCCCGTGCCCTTGAACTCCTCAAAGATCACCTCGTCCATGCGCGAGCCCGTATCCACGAGGCCCGTCGCGATGATCGTGAGCGACCCGCCGCCCTCAATGTTGCGCGCCGCGCCAAAGAAGCGCTTCGGACGGTGCATCGCGAGCGCGTCCACGCCGCCCGTCAGGATCTTGCCGGAATGCGGCTGAACCGTGTTGTAGGCGCGCGCCATGCGCGTGATTGAGTCCATGAGGATGATGACGTCCTTGCCGTTCTCGACCTGGCGCTTCGAGAACTCCAGCACCATCTCCGTCACGTTGACGTGGTGCTGCGGCTCCTCGTCGAACGTCGAGGACAAGACCATCGCCTTCGTGTTGCGCTGCATGTCCGTCACTTCCTCGGGACGCTCGTCGATGAGGAGGATGATGAGAATCGCCTCCGGATAGTTCTTCGAGATCGCGTTCGCCATCTTCTGCAGAAGGACGGTCTTGCCGACGCGCGGCGGTGCGATGATGAGGCCGCGCTGGCCGAAGCCAATCGGAGTGAAGAGGTCGATGACGCGCGTCGAGAACTCCTTCGGATCGGTCTCCAGCAGAATGCGCCGCGTCGGGAAGGTCGCCGTCAGGTTCTCGAAGTGGATGACGCGCGCGGCGACGGACGGCTCCTTGCCGTTCACCGTCTGGACGTTGCCGAGGCAGAAGAAGCGATCCTTGTCGCGCGGATCGCGGATCGGGCCCTCGATCAGGTCGCCCGTGCGGAGCGCGTGGCGGCGAATCTGCTGCTGCGTGACGAACACGTCCTCCGGGCAGGCGAGGAAGTTGTTCTTCGCCGACCGCAGAAAGCCGTGGCCCTCGCGCACAATCTCCAAGCAGCCCGACGCGAGCACCGCGCCGCCCTGCTGGAGGTACTGGCGAATCGCCGCGAAGATGAGCTCGTGCTTGCGGTAGGTGCCGAGCTCCTCCGGGTCGGCCCCCGGCATCATGCGCTCGACGATGACCGGCGCGGGCCACGTCTGGATGTCGGCGAGGCGATATTCGGGCATCTCCGGGTTGCGGTGCGGATTCGCCGGCGCAGGCTCGGCCGCCTTCGCCTCTGTCGGCAACGGCGCGTTGAGGAGCGGGTTCACCGACTCCTCGCCGTTCGCGCCGCGAATGGGCGAGTTGTTCGCCCGTGCGCCGCCGTTGTTTCCGCCGCGATTGAAGTTGCCGCGATTCTTGCCGAAGAACTTCTTCTTCGGCGGATTCTGGTTCTGCGCGGGCGCGGCGTTGCCGTTCGGCTTGTTGCCGTTGCCCTGATTCTGCTGCGGCTTGGCGGCGGCCTTCATCGCCCCCGCAAATACGTCAAGTTCTTCAGCCATGTCAGGAACTTTCTAACTTCTTCTTTCAGTTGATCGGGTGTACCGTCATTATGAATCACGTAGTGGGATTTGGCGGCCTTCTCCGCAACCGGCATCTGCGCCGCCAGTCGGGCCTCGGCCTCTGCGCGCGTGTAGCCGCGCGTCGTCATCATCCGGGAGATCTGCGTTTCCCTCTCGGAGACAACGCAGCATATTATATCAAAATTTTTCTCCCAGTGGGCTTCGAAGAGAAGAGGGACTATCGCAAGACGAAGAAGGGACGAGAAATGATGACATGAGGGACAGGAGGGACGCTCGTCACTCACGCCTCTCGTGTCCCTCACGACAATCGGCATCCGCGCATCAAAGAACTCCTCAATCCGCTCCTTCACGAGCGGATGCAGCTTCGCTTCGAGGGCGCGGCGCTTCGCGGAATCGGCGAAGACCTCGGCGGCGAGACGCCTGCGCTCCGCCGGATCGGGAATCAGCTCGTGAACGATGTCATCCGCATCAATCGTCTCGACGCCAAACGCGTTCAGATAATGCGAAAGGAGGGACTTGCCGCAGGCAATCCCTCCCGTGAGACAGATCTTCAGCTGTCCGTTCACTCGGCCTTGGGGGCGGGCTTGACTTCGGCCTCGTCCACCCGACCGCTGCTCATCGAGAGCTCACGGCCCGACGGCGTAATCAGGCGACCCGTCACAAAGATCAGGAGATTGCGCTTCGTCGTCTTCTCCGCATGGCTGCGGAAGAGACGCCCGATGAACGGCAGATCGCCCAAGAACGGCACCTTGTCATCCATCGCCTTGCGCGCCTCGGTGATGAGGCCGCCCATGACAACCGTCGAACCCGGCGTAATCGACACCTTCGAGTCAATCGAGCGAACATGGAAGAACGGCTGTTCCATCGGCGCGTCATACCACGTCATCGTCGAGGAGGAGGCGGTCGAAACGTTCGCCGCCGCATCCGTCGCCGACGAGACAACCGTCTTGGCCAGCGCGGCCGTCTCGTCCGCCGTCAGCGATGCGCCAATCTGCGCCAGTGCCGTCGACATGCCCGTGAAGATCGACCCGATGTCGGCCATCACGCCCGAAGACGTGTTGCCCGAGAACGGAATGCGCATGCCGTAGTTGTGCCAGATCGGCTCGTCGACGACCGCCGGCTTCAGCTCCAGGTCAATCGTGCCGCCGTTCGCCTCGGAGTAGGTCGGGATGACGTCGAGGATGACGCCAACTTCACGCATCGTGAAGTTCTGAGGTTCGACGACCGCAAGAATCGCCGACTGGCCACCGCCCGACGAACCGCCCGACGAACCCGACGAGCTCGACTGGAGCTGCACGTCGTAGTCCTGCGGGTAGATGTATTCCGTGACGACCTTGATGATGGCCTGTTCGCCCGACTTCGTGACGACCTTCGGCGCGGAGAGGAGATCCGTGTCGCTGCGCTGCGAGAGCATGTGCAGGATCATCGAGAGGTCGGCCTGACCAAGGAACGCATTCACCCGCATGAACTGGTCGTTGTTCGACGCCGACTCGCCCGAAACATGGTTGCCGACCGTCGAGAGATAACGGTTGCCGTTCTGGTAGTCGGACGAGCCGCCAAACGCGTCAAGTCCGATGTTGCGCTTCGTTCCACCCTGACGATAGGCCACCGTCGAGCTGCCCGGCGTCAAGGTGCGCGTACCGCCCGCAATCGTCTCGGTAACCGTCACGCCACCTTCCGTCCGCGTGATGGTGCGATCCGGCAACGTGATGGTCTCGGCCGCTGTGCTTTCCGAGAGATAATCGGCTTTGCCCAACCCCAAGGCCTTGCCGAGACCGAAACGGTCATTCAGCGCCAAGTTGTTGTTCAAGATCCACTCGAAACCGAGCGAGTTGAGGTCTTCCTGCGAGACTTCGACGAAGCGCGTCTCAATCTCGATGAGCTGCGGCTGGCCGCCGAGCTCGTCAAGAACCTTCTCGAATTCCGCGAGGTTCTCGCGCGTGTTGCGGACGTAGAGCTTGCCGAGGGCCTTGATGTGCTTGATCGACGAGCCTTCCGGCCACTTGACGCCCATTTCCTCGAAGAACGCCTTCCAGTCGCGGCCTTCGCCCTCGCCCTCTTCGTCCGACGCCTTTTTCGCCTGACGGTTGGCCGAACCGAAGCCGCCCATCTCCTTCATTTCCTCGGACGCGGAGTTGACGCGCTCGACGAACGCCTCCGGCACGTTGTACTTGCGCGAGAGGAGCTCGGCGGTCGACATGTCCTTCTGCATGACCATGACGATCGGGCCTCGGACGATGAACTTGTAGTCGACCGAATCGCAGACGAGCTTCAAGGCATCGTAGAACGTGATGTCGCTCGCCGTGATCTTCGGAATCGGCGGCAACCCGTTCGCCGACGCCTCGGCATCATCCGACGCATTGGACGAGAAGTCGTCCGACGACTCTTCCGCCGCCGCCTGCTGCTTGATGGCCCCGACGGGGGTGCGCAGCACGAAGTTGAAGCCGCGCTTCTCAATCGGGATGTCGGGACGGTCGTAGTCGCGCGACGCCGTGCGGAAGAACTCGACGGCCTCGATGATCGTCGCCGGCGGCTTGAACTCAATCGTCGGCAGACGCATCTCGCGCATGCGCTTCTCGATGTCCTGCTCCTGCGTGCGCTCGGGATCCTCGCCCGCCTGGGACTTGACGGTCTCGGACGCCGTCTCGGACAGCTGCGCGGCGTTGACGGCGTAGACGGGCCGCCACGCCTCGTCGACATCGGCAATCATGCCGTCGCGCGCCGCCTTGCGCTCCTGCTCCAGAATCGTCTGGCGCTTGCCCTGAATCGCCTTGCGCAGGCGAATCGCCTCCTGGTTATACGGGTCGGCCTTCAGGACGACTTCGCACTCGTCGAGCGCACGCGCCATGTCACGCAACGCCAGATACTGGCGCGAACGGCGCAGGTGACGGCGAATGCCCTCGCGGTCAGTCTTGTAGTCCTCTTCGTTGCGACGCTGGGAAGCCTCCGTAAAATCGGTCTTCGCCACGTCGACGGTGCTCTGCGTCGTCCACTTCTCCAACGCACGACGCGCCTTCGGGTGGCGCATCTCCAACGCCTTCTCCATCAGCTCGACGGCACGCGCGCGACGGCCGATCTCGTCTTCCTGCAGCGCGGCACGATACAGGCCCTCGGCGATGCCCTGATCGCACTCCTTGCGCAACGCCTTCGACGCGGGGCTGTCGTTCAGCAGCTTCGTCGCGAGGCCATAGTGGCGGACGGCCTCGGTGAACTCCTTCGCCTCCATGCTCGCGCGCGCCGAGAGGATCTCGCGCTTCGCCTGCGCATCGAGCGAATCGCGGCGAAGACGCTCCGTCGTCGCGATGTTCACGAGCAGCTCCTCGTCAGGGCGAACCGCCTTCGGCTTCGCAGACGCGGCCTCGACCGCCGGCTTTGCGGCAACCGCCGATGCCGCGCCCGCCGGCGCAGCCTCCTTCGCGGCAGGCGCCGTCTTCGGCGCCTCTTCGGCCAGCTGGTCGAGAAGGCTCAAGACGTCATCGACCTTGGCCGAGGCGGACGCTTCGGCCTCTTGCGCCTTCGGCTCATCGGCCGCATCAGCCGCAACCGTCTTCAACGCAGGGGCCTCATCAGCCGCAGATTCGGCCTTGGGCGCTTCGGCCTTCGCCTCTTCGACAGCCGATGCGGCTTCCTTCGCCACCGGCGCTTCGGCCTTGGGCGCTTCAGGCGCCGGGGCTTCGACCGCTGCCTCCGCCTGAGCGGCGGGCTTCGCGGCCTCGCCCTCAAGATCCTTGAGCAGATCGTCAAGGTCGTCTTGCGCCGACGCGCTCAACGAGGTAACCGACATTGCCAACGCCGCACTGCACGCGACAATCATTTTGAAGTTCGTCATTTAAACCACCTATTCGTTAGTGTGAGTAGTAGTATACAATATCTTTTCTCACTGTTCAAGAGCATCAAGTGTTCGGCTCCTGCCCGTGCGGACGTTCTGGAAGTTCACCTTCGCGCCCTTTCCGACGGGCAAGACCTCGACGACCTTGAACTTTTCGCCGTTCAAGTCAAGCTCCGAACCGGGCACAACCTCGAACGTCGTCACGCTGCCGCGCTCGTAGGTGAGCGTCGCCATGACGTCCACCGCCGGCGGCTTTTCGTTCTTGCCCTGCGCGAGGACAAGCTTGACGAGCTTGTTGTCGGCCTTGCGCTGAACCGTCACCTCCGACACGTCGACCGTGACGAAGAGGCCCTTCATGCCCTTGCGCGCCCGCTTCACTTCCTTCTTCTCATAGGCCTTGAGGACATAGCCCGACGGGTTCTTCGTGCCCTTGCCGATCTCCTCGCCGATGACCGACGAGAGCGTCCGCCCGGGGCGTCCGTAGTCGTCGCGCTGCTTGGCGTCGAAGAACTCGCAGCGCCAGCCGGCCGGGATCTTCGTCGCCTTCGTGAAGATGAAGGGCAGATAGGTCTCCTTGAGCGGCAGGACGATCTTGATCGAGTCGAGGTAATCCGGATGGTCGCGCGGATCGGTCGGATCCGTCTTCGCGAGATACTCTTCAAGATTCGTGAACCCGTCGCCGTCCTTGTCGGCGTTCGCGTCCGACGCGTCGTTCGGATTCAGCCCGTAGCGCTTCTCCCACTCGTCCGGCATGCCGTCGCCGTCGGAATCGAGGACGACCTTCTTCTCCTCTTCCTGCTTCTCGCCGCAGAAGGGGCAGTTCGGGAAGGCCTTCACGTCACCTGGAATCACCTTCTGGCACTTCTTGCACTTGACGCGCCGCTCGCTCGCGAGAAACGAGGCGCTCGTCCCCGTCAGCTCGTTCACGACCGTCGGGCTCTTGACGAGCCGGACGGCACTGTCGTAGGCCGTCATGTCGACGGCCGAGACGCCCGTCTCCGACGGCTTCATGCGACTGACCGCCTGCGCGGCGTTCGCGGCGGCCGCCTCCGGGTCATCGCCGACAGAGAGCGCGAAGAAGGCGATGCCGCCCACGAGCGCCAGCACGCCGACGGCGGCGGCAATCCGATCGTAGTGGGACACAAAGAAATTCTGGTCTCTCATTTTCCAACCTCCTCCGTCTTGGCTTCGTCCTCCATTGTCCTGAAATCATAGACGGTCAGGGACAGTGTGACCGTGAACGGCGCATCCAGCGCCGGATCCGTGACAAGGCCGTTGTTCTTCGCCTCGGTCTCGTCCTTCTTCTCCTCGACGACCGCACCGCGCCGACCGCGACGGCCACGGCCCGCCGAGGCGTTTCGCGCCGCCTCGCGCTTGTCGCCGACCCCCAGCGCTTCGCCGACCGGATCGACCGTGCGCGCGAACGTGAAGCCGTCGACGACCATGAACCGCTCGTTCGTGCCGAGCGCATTGACGGCCTTGACGAACGCCGGCGCTCGCGTCGCGAACGTGAAGACGTAAGAGCAGGCGGACGGCTGGACTGTCGGCTCCACCGTCGGCGCACGCTTCTTCGCCGGCTTCTTGCCGCCCTTCTTCGCCGACTTGTCCGAAGCGTCGTCCTTTGCCGCCGTCGCCTTGAAGTCGACGTTCACGAGCTCGGAGACCCCGCAAGAGGCCAGCGTCTCGACGACGAGCATGACGTCGTTCCACCGGCGCAGGAGCTCCGGCAGCTCGGCCTCCGTCGGCATCTTGCCCTCGGCGATGTAGCTGCGGAACGGGCCGAACGCGAAGTCGGGCTTCACGAGGGCGCCGTTCACCGCGCCCGGCAGGGCCGAGAGCCGCTTCGCGTCCGCGACGAGGTCGGTCTTGAACTGCGCGGGCGTCATCGTGCGGATCGGGTGGTCGCCGCGCGAGGCGAGCTTGCGCGCCTCCGCCTGCCACGCCGCGAGCCGCGCCGTGTTCTCCTCGATCGCCTTGACGCTCGCCGGACAGGGGTAGACGCTCTTGCGCGTGAGCGACTGCGCCTTCTGCTGAACGGTCTCCAGACCGTCGTTGCCCTCGTCGTCGCCTTCAATGGCCGCGACCTTCGCGGCATAGGCGCTCCAAGTGAAATAGGCCATGGCCAGGACGGCCAAGCCGATCACGCCGCCCGAGACGGCCAGAATCATTCGGTTCTTGTTCATTTGAACTTCATCTCCACCGTGAATTGTTCGACCTGCGCATCCTTGCCCAGCGCACTCATGTCCGAGATCTTGACCGTGTCGGCGTCAATGCAGGGACGGCCCTTGAGCTTGTCGACGACGAGCTCGCCCGGCGTCTTGCCTCCCTGACCCTTCACGCGATCGCTCCAGTAGCGCACCGTGAGGCGTCCGTCGTCCCAGCGCTCGATCCACATGCCGGGCAGCAGCGAGTCGCGCACCGCATTGACGCGCTGTGCGGCCGCCGCGCGCGCGACGAGCAGCTTGCGCAGCGCCTCGGCCTCGACCTCGGCAGACGCGAACTTCTCCTCCGCCGCCTGAACCTTGCGGTCGGACGCCGTCAGCGTCGCGACCTGCGCCTGCACGGCGTCGCGCTGCGCGGCGATGACCTCCTCCTGACGGCCGATCGCCAGCATCACGCAGGCAAGCGCCGCGACAAGCGTCACGCCGGCCGCGATGACAAACGGAATCTTCGCCTTCTCGGCCCGCGCCGCGACGAGCGACGGCGGCAGCAGGTTGATCGCGAAACGCGCCGCGCCCGCCTCGTGCAGGGCGAGGCCCGCCGTGACGGCGATGAGGGCCCCGTCCGCCTCCAGCGCGGCGGCATCGACCTTCGGGCCGACCGCCAGCGTCTCGAACGGATTGAAGAACACGACGTCAATCTGAAGCGACTCCTGGAAGAAGACATCGATCTGCGGCAGAAGCGCGGTGCCGCCCGTCAGGTAGAGGCGCGTCGGCGCCGTGCCGCCCTGCTGGCTGCGGTAGAAGTTGATCGAGCGCGAAATCTCGGCGTTGAGGCGCGTCATCACCGCGCGACACGCCTTCGAGATGCGGTCGGCGACCTCGTCGTCGTCTTCCGTCACGCCGCCCATCGAGACGTAGCCCTTCTCCTGCTTGAGCTGCTCGGCCTCCTCGGTCGAGCAGCCGAGCGCGGCGGCAATCTCCTTCGTCACGGCATTGCCGGCGACGGGAATCGAGCGGTTGTAGATCTTGTCGCCCTCGATGATCACGAGCGACGTCGTCTTTGAGCCGATGTCGAGGAGGACATTGCACGAGCCGTCGTCGCCAATGGCGTGGCGCAGGGCGTTCGTGAGCGCAAGCGGCGCGGCGTCGACGAGCTCCGGCGAGAAGCCGGCGGCCGCGACGGCCGTCGTCAGCGCCTCGACCTGGTCGACCTTCGCGGCGACGATCATCACCGACTTGTCGCCGTTTTCCGTGTCGCCCAACACCTGGCGGTCGCAGACGATCTCGTCGATCGGGAACGGGATGTTCTGCTCGATCTCGTAGCGCACCATCTGCTCGAACTTCTCCGCGCCGCCCGCCATCGGAATCGCGGCGAAGCGCGGGAACACCATCTGCCCGGAAATCGCGATCGCAATCTTGCCGGGGCGGATCCCTTTCGTGCGCACGACCTCCTGAATCGCGGGCGTGAGAATCGCGCTCGCGTCTCCGCCGTCCAGCGGCGCCGCGAGCGGCGCCGTGCCGTAGTTGACGAGCGTCAGCACGCCTTTCGCGCCGGCCTCGTATTCGGCGAGCTCAATGTTGGCCGCGCCGATGTTCAATGTCAGAAATTTCTTCGACATGGGAAAAACCAATTCGTTCGATTGTTCGACAGCCTCTTACTGCATCGTCGTCTCGTAATCGTTCGGGTTCACGAGCGCCCAGATCGTCTTCGAGCGGTCGACGAGCCCCTGACGGCGCTCGACCATCGGCTTGCCGCCCTGCTGCGCGTTCATGACGTTCTGGTCGTCCCAGAACTGCGAGTCGGCCTTGATGCCCTTGATCTCGCTCACGGTGCCGCCGCCGAGGACGTCGCCGTTCTGGTTCGAGACCGTGAAGCCGATCGCCTTCGGCTCGCCGTAGAGCTCAAGGTAGGACGGCGGCAGGCAGACGCACGCGGCGTGCGAGCCCTGCGGGATGTTGTAGTAGGTCACGGTCGTGTTGAAGTAGCTGTACGGCGGCAGCCCCATCTTGTTGCCCTTGTTCTCCTTCGCGCTCTTCGTCTCCAGCATCACGTGCCAGGTGAACGTGAGCTGGTCGAGGAACTTCGCGTACGTCGTGTACTTCGTCTCGATCACAATCCACTTGCGCGGCTTCGTGTAGCAGTTGCCGATCATCGTCGCGCCCTGAATGGACGGCGCAGGCAGACAGCTCGACTGACCCGTCTTCGGCATCTGGTCGATGAGGATCTTCGCCTCCTTGCCCGTCGTCACGGGCCCGTCCTCGTTGCCGGGCATCGCCTGCACGCCCTTCTTGGTACGAGGCGCCGCAACCGCCGCCGCAACCGCCATCACCGCCACCGTCACAACCATCAGTTTCTTCATGTTCGTGTTCCTTTCTGGTTTTTTTGGTTTTTGAATTGAGATTTCAAATTTAAAATTTCAGTTGCATCTTCAATTGTTTGTTCATTCCATTCAATTCATTAATTATTCATTTCAATCATTCACGCTCTGAAATCCGGTCATTCGCCTCTCTCTTACATCACCTTCATCTTCGGCAGATCCTGAATGTCCACGAGACCCACGACGCGGCCCTCCGCATCGCAGACAGGCAGGTCGTCAATCCGCATCCGCGCGAAGATCTTCAGCAGTTCTGCCGCGTAGGCGTCATCATGAACGAACTTGGGCGATTTCGTCATGACCGCCGAAACCGGTTCTGCCAGCAACGCCCCCGCATCGGCACAAGGTGACGGACGCGACGCCGCGCGTCCCTCCCCTGCCTCCGGGAGGGACGGACTCTGTCCCGTCCGCAGAAGTGACTTCGAGAGCATTCGCCGGAAGTCGCCGTCGGTGAAGATGCCGAGAAGCTTGCCCGCCGCGTCGGCAATGACCGCCGCGCCGCCCTGCGCTTTCGTCATCGCCATCACCGCCTCCATCACCGTCGCCGTCGGCGCGACCTTCGCGAGGCGGTCGCCCGTGCGCATGATGTCCGTCACCTTCAAGACGAGCGCACGGCCAATCGCGCCGGCCGGATGGTTCGCCGCATAGTCCGCGAGCGAGAACCGCTGCGCATCAATCATCACCATCGCGAGCGCGTCGCCCATCGCGAGCGTCGCCGTGACCGAGTTTGTCGGCGCCATGCCGAAGGGACACGCCTCCTTGCCGCAGGGAATCTCCACGTGCAGGTCGGCAAGCTGCGCGAGCGTCGACTGCGGATTGCCCGTGAGCGCGATGACCTTCAGCCCATGGCGGCGGATCGCCGGGATGAGCCGCACGACCTCCTCAGACTCCCCGCTGAACGAAAGCGCAATCAGCAGGTCGCGCGACGCGACCATGCCGAGGTCGCCGTGCATCGCCTGCACGGGGTTGAGAACAATCGAGCGCGTGCCCGTCGAGGCGAAGATGGCGCTCATCTTCTCCGCGACGTGCAGGTTCTTGCCGACGCCCGTGACGACGACGAGCCCGTCGTTCGCCACGCAGTCCTGCATGAGGCGAATAGCCGAAACGAACGACGCGCCGAGCGAATCGCGGGTCTTCTTCAGCCCCTCGATTTCGACGTCGAAGACTTGCTTCGCGCGCGTGATCATTTCGGTTTCGGTCATTTTACATTCCAAATTTCAGCGAAAGCAACTCACTTCGTCGTTGACTGCAGCAGCGTGACGCAGATGGTGCCGACGATGTCCTCCGCCGAGCAGCCGCGCGAGAGGTCGTTCATCGCCTTCGCGAGCCCCTGCAGGTTCGGGCCAATCGCATCCGCCTCGCCGAGGCGTTGCGCAATCTTGTAGCCGATGTTGCCCGCCTGAAGGTCGGGGAAGATGAAGACGTTCGCATCGCCCTGAATCGCGCCGTCCTTGTTTTTCTGCTGTCCGACCGACGGCACGATGGCCGCGTCGAACTGCAGTTCGCCGTCCATCTTGATGCCCTTCTCGGCAAAGACCGGCTTCGCGAGCTCGACCGCCTTCTGCACCTTCTCGACGAGGTCGCCGCCGGCGGAACCCTTCGTGGAGAACGAGAGGTAGGCGACCTTCGGCTCGTGGCCCGTAAGATCCCGGTACGTCTGGGCCGTCGCGAGGCCGATGTCGACAAGCTGCTCGGCCGTCGGGTTGGGAATGACGGCGCAGTCGCCGAACGCGAGCACGCTGTCGCCCGACGCCGTCGGCTTCTTGAGGTCGAGAATGAAGCACGAGGAGGCCGTCTTCACGCCCTTCTGCGTGCCGAGCGTGTGGAACGCCGCGCGCAGCATGTCGCCCGTCGAGGCGATGGAGCCGGCGACGAGTCCGTTCACGCGGCCGAACTTGACCATCATACCGCCGAAGTAGATGCGCTTCGTGCGGAGCGTCTTCTGCGCCCCGGCGAAGTCGATGATCTTCTGCTTCTCGGCTGGCTTGCGCGACTCCTTCGCGTTCCAGGCCTCCAGGTAGGCGGCTTCGAGTTCCGCGTCGCCCTGCGTGTAGTCGATGACCTTGATGTTGCGGTCAGCGAGCTTCAGGCCCGCTTTCGCCTCGGCGTCGGCGATTTCTGCCGCCGTGCCGAGCACGACCGGCGTGCAGATGTGGCGGTCGACGACAGCGCAAGCCGCCGTGATGACGCGCGGGTCATGGCCCTCTGGCAGGACGACCGTGCCGTTCAGCTTCGATGCCTTTTCGATGATGTTCTTGATTGCATTCATTTTTGACGTTTCGCTTTTGCTTGTTGCCTGCGGCGCTTAACACGGAGATTTCTGAGATTCAGAGACACGGAGGCACTTGTCTTTGCTTTATTCTCCCAAGACTCTTACCGTGTCGCGGGCGATCATCAGCTCCTCGTTCGTCGGGATGACCACGACGGGGATTTTCGAGTCCTTCGTCGAGATGACCTTCAGCTCGCCGCGCACCTTGTTCGCCGTCTTGTCGAGCTTGATGCCGAGCGCACCGAGGCGTGCGAGGATGCGCGCGCGCACCTCCGACGAGTTCTCGCCGATGCCACCCGTCAGGACGATGGCGTCCGCCCCGCCGACAATCGTGTTGTAGCCGCCGATGTAGAGCGCGACGCGGTAGGCGAGCATCTCCAGCGCGAGCTCGGCCATCTTGTCGCCCTTGTCGGCCTTCGCGCAGATGTCGCGGCAGTCGCTCGACCCCGTGAGCGCGAGCAGGCCCGACTTCTTGTTGAGGAGCGTGTCCGCCTGTTCAGGCGTGAGATGCTCGGCCTCCATAATCGCCAGGACAGCCGCCGCGTCGATGTTGCCGCAGCGCGTGCCCATCACGAGGCCGGCGAGCGGCGTGAGGCCCATCGTCGTGTCGACGACCTGGCCGTTCTTGATTGCCGCGAGCGAGCTGCCGTTGCCGAGGTGGCACGTGACGAGGTTCACCTTCGACAGCGGCTTCTTCAGGAACTTCGCCGCCGCGAGCGTCACGAACTTGTGCGACGTGCCGTGGAAGCCGTACTTGCGGATGCCGAGCTTCTTGTAGTACTTCGGGTCGATCGCGTACATGCCCGCGCAGTCCGGCATCGTCGCGATGTGGAAGGCCGTGTCGAAGACGCCGACATTCGGGACGCCCTTGAAGATCTTCTCGCACGCCTCGATGCCGCCGAGGTTCGCCGGCATGTGCAGGGGGCCGAACTTCACGAGCTTCTTCGCCTTCGCCATGTTCGCCTTGCTCATGAGCGCCGAGTCCTTGAAGACCTCGCCGCCGTGGAGGACGCGGTGCCCGATCGCGTCGATGCCCTGCGCCTTGTCGCCGAGTTCGGCGACGACCTGCTTCAGGGCCTCGGCGTGATCCTTCGGACCGCCGCAGCCGATGCGCTCGACGAGCCCCTTCGCGAGGCGCGTCTCGGTCTTCATGTCGAAGAGCTGGTACTTGAGCGAGCTGGAGCCCGAGTTGATGACGAGAACTTTGCGAATTTCCTTTTTCATTTAGCCAACTTTCTCATTAAACGATTCTTCTTTCTAGGGACAACTTAACTCCGATCCGTAGGGCTCTCGCTACCGCTCCGCTGAATAGGCTGCCGAAAGCAGACCCATTCCCCGATAACGGACTGCAAAGCGATTCCCCTCTGGCTGACTTCTGCGAAGCCAGCAAAAGACTGCGAAGCGGTAGCGAAAGCTCTAATCATCGGAGTTAACTTCATTTACTGTTCGATTTCGACCTTGAAGAAGCCGCCGGTCGCCTCGACGTCGGGCATCTTGATGCAGATGACGCCCGACTTCAGGCTGTCGCCCGAGACCGTCACCGCCTCCGTCGCAACCGTCTGCCACGCGCCCGCCAGCGTCGCCGTGTGAAGCACCTTCACCGTCACCGTCGAGCCGACCTTGACACGGTAGACCGCCGAGGCGGCTGCCTCCGTCGGCACCGTGACCGCGCCCGCAACCGTCAGCTCGACCGCGCCCGCCGCCGCGTCGAACGCCATGCCGGAGATGACCAGCGTGCCGTCCTCGACGGTCGGGTTCTGGCAGAGTTCGCCCGTCACCGGATCGACCGTCAGGTTCGGCGGAATGCCCATCGCCAGCGCCGCGAAGGAGGCGGACGAGAGGAAGGCATTCCGGATGTCACTCGCCAGGCCCGCCGTCGGCACGTTCGCGCGGTTGACCTCAAAGAGCAGGTTGCTGGTCAGCAGACTGTCGATGGCAATCTCGCCCGCGCCCGACAGGGTCAGGCGATCCACGCCCTTGGCCGCCAGGAACGTGCCGTTCGCGCGCTGCGCCGCCGTCGCGGTCACGTATTCCCAAGCATCCGGCAGGTTGTCGCCGTCGGTGTCGGCGTCTTCGAGGTAGATCGTCACCGCCTCGCTCGCGCCCACGCTACCGCCGACCGAAACCGCCACCGGGTCGAGGTAGTCGGCCGTCGAGCCATTGCGCTGACAGAAGTAGCCCATCGACTCCCACTTGTCCCACACGCCGTTGCCGTTCGAGTCCACGAACGCCTGCAGGTAGTAGTCGCCCTTCGGGAGGCCGAGGATGCGGCAGTTGACGCCGCCGTCCGTCACCGACTTGTCGACGAAGCCGCCGGAGACCGGCGCGCCCGTGAAGTCGGGCGACGTGTAGGCCCGCACGCGGATGAGCGCATTCGCATCATTTGTGACGGCCGCCGGGCCGTAGTAGCGGACGGATGTCGCGATGCTGCCGATGTCGTAGCCGTTCGTCTGCACGCCCATGCGGAACGTGCCGCCCGTGACGAAGCTGTCGTTCTTGAACTTCGCGTTATAGGCCGAGACCGACCACGTGTAGGTCGTGTTGTTCTCGAAAATGCCCGTCGCGCCCGCCGGACGGTCGCCGACGAACACCGGCGCCGCCCACGTGTAGACGTTGTCCACGTCCGCCGCCGGCATCCGCAGGAAGTCGCTCGTCCAGCTGAACGACGAGCCCGACGCGCTCTGGATCTTGACCTTGAACGCCGTGTAGCCGTTGGCGTCATAGGGCATCCGCCACTTGAACGTCGGCTGGCCCAGCTTCACGACGCCGTTGCCGCTGCCGCTCGAGACCGGCACGGGCAGATTGCGCGTCGAATCGAACCAGCGCACCGGCATCACCGTCGACATGTTGCTCGTCGCGGAGCCGGAATCAACGTCCTCGTTGCCGATGACAAGGCGATAGGCCACGCCGAGCAAGTCGCCAATCACGTATTTCGTGGTCGTGCTGCCCGCCACCGGAATCGATCCTGTCGCATCGATCTTGCTGACGATGTCGTCATAGAGATGCGCCCAGTCAACGTCCAGCGCACCAGAAGCAAGGATGTTGGCCTCCGTAATCCACGGGTTCACGTCCGCACTGACCTGCTGGTCAAAGAGGACACGACGCAATCCCGTCCCTAAGCTGCTGACCAAAGCCGTACCCTTCGTTCCGATCAGGAGATGCCGCACAACGCGAATGCGGTTGTAGACGCCACCGCTCGGCGTCGCCTCGGTCGTGATGTTCGTGTAGTTGCCGCTTGTATTGCCGTAGAGCACCTGACGGTCGTTGTCGCCCGTGATCGGATCGACGCGCGCGAAGACCGGCGTCGTGTCGGTCAGCATGAGATCGACCGACGTGCCCTTCCACGAAACGTCCACGCCCGTGACGCAGCCGTAGGGCTCGCCCGCCGTGTAGGCGCCGTCGCCGTTCAGGTCTGCAAAGGCGATGATCGTGTTCAGACCCTCGCGGACATGGCCGGAATCCGCCTGGCCCAAGTAGAGCTTGCGCGGAATGCCCACCGCCTCGTTCGCCGTGTAGGCGATGCGGAAGGACTGATCCTCCAGCGAAATGTAGTCGCTGTCATTCGTGGCATTGATAACATACTGGCCCTTGAGACCGCCGAGGTCAATGTCGAACGCGCCCGTCACCAAGTCGATCGTGCCCAACGGCGTGTCGGACTTGTTGACGCGCACCCACGTCGCGGTCCTGTTGTCCGCCTCCGTCCGCACCTCAAGGCCAAGAAGGGTCATGTACCCCGTGTCGCGCGTAATCAACGCCACGTTCGACGAGCCGTACTTGATCCTGTCCGCCTCGTATTCGGCCAACGTGCCGCGCTTGATCACCGAATTCGCATAGTTCGTCTGCCCGCCGATCGTCCAGCTGTAGTTCTCGCCCGACGGATCGTAGCAATACTGGAGCTCAAGCGAATTCTTGTTGATGTAGCCCGGCGTCAGCGTGCCAATCGCGTGACGGTCTGACCACTTGCCCAGCACCCGATAGGACTTGACACTGGCATCAGACGAGGAACTGCTGCTCGACGAACTGCTGCCCGACGAGATGGCCCCGATGTTGTAGACGGCATCCGCCCCACGGTTCATGTTCGTGTTCGTGTGCAGCTGGATGACGAGCGGCGCCTTCTCGACCGCATCCTTGCGCTGCCCCGCATAGTTGACGGAAAGCGCAATCGTCGGAATCGGGTAGTCCGCCACAAGGCCGTCCGCGCCCGAATAATGCGACTGCCCATCGCCCGCAATCGGCATGCACTGCTTCGCGTAGCGCACTTCGCTGCGGTTCGACCAGCCGTCGCCGTCGACGTCCGCATACGGATCGTAGACGCTGCGCGAGGCATAGCCGTCCGCATAGAGGTCTTCCCAGACGTCGTCCACGAGGTCGTGGTCGGTGAAGATCTCGCCGACGTAGAGGTCGCCGACCTTGAAGAAGTAGTCGGGTACGCCCGCCTCGACCGAATCGGCGCGCGTCGGGTCGAACGTCTTGCCCAGCTTCGAGAACACCTCGGAGAGCAGATACTCGACGTAGTTCGGGAGTCCGTCGTTGTCATGGTCGTCGAGTCCGGACTCGTTCTGGAGACCGTAGAGCTCCTCCCACCAGTCGGGCAGGCCGTTGCCGTTGAGGTCATAACGCTGGCGGAAGTCGCCGTCCGCGTCGTCCTCAACCAAGTCGCCGTCCTTGTCGCCATGGTAACCGCGCGCCAAGTCGCGCAGATACGCCTCGCCAGCCGTCATCAGCGTGCCGTTCTGGTCGGGCCAACGCACCATCGTGTCCCAGCCGATTCCGCCCGTTCCCGTGACCGCATCATCGCGGTAGTGGTCTTCGGCATAGTTCTCCCACCAATCCGGCAGACCGTCGCCGTCCGAATCGGTTCCGGCAATCTCCCAGTTCGAGGACGAGCCCTGGGTGTCCCAGAGGTCATCGATGTGCTTCGCGTAGGCGCCGCCGAGCGCGAGCAGGTCATCGCCCATCTGGTTGAGATGCCGTCCCGTGAACGCGAAGAGCGTTCCCAACTGCGAACCCGTCTCGCTGTCGAGCGCCGTCACGAAATGGTGGCGACTGCTCATCGTGCCATACTTCAGATCGCTCGACGTCAAGCCACGGCGGCGATACTGCGTCCAAAACGAGACCGGCTCGGCCGTGCGCGCGAACTTGTACGTGCCCGCATCCGTGCCCGCGTAGTCTTCGCTCCAATACGTGGAGTCAAGCGTCGTGCCGTCATAGCGCGGCAGGTGCGTGACCGTGTTCGGCACCCAGCAGATCCAGGCCGGGTCGCTGTAGACCGTCGCCGTGTAGCCCGCAAGCACGTTCTGCCACCACGCGATGCCGTAGCCCTCCGGACGCGAACGGAGCGCACGCCCGCCGTCGCCGTCCGCGTTCTCGCCGAGGTAGTTGAAGCCCGCTGGGGCCTTCGCGACCGCCTCCTCGCTCGCCGCGCCAAAGAGCGAGTCGAACGCCCAGTGGAAGCGCAGCTCCGCCGGAAGCTCATAGGGATTGCCGTTGCCGTCCTTCGCATAGCGCCCACGGTAATCGTCGGACACGCCGCCCTTGCACCATTCGGTGAAGAACGCCGCGCGGTTCGAGATCGCTTCCGTCGACGAGAAGCGGCTCATGCGCGTCGCCTCGATCTCGGTCGCCGTGCGCGCGCCGTCCCAAATGCGGACTTCATCGATGTAGCCCTTGAAGAAGCCCGTGTAGCCATTCCAGCCCACGCCACGCGTGACGTCGAGAGCCGAGGCTCCGGTCGCCCCCTGCTGGAACGTCTTCACGCTCGCGCCAAGGACAATCGCATGAAGCGCATACTCGCGGTCATGCCAGTAGCCCATGCCGGGCCGCGTATGCGTGCCGGCAAAGCCGTTCGCCACGACGGCGGACGAGCCATAGGTCGGCTGAAGTCCCGAATTGGCGTAACCGACGGCCTTGCCGTTGACGTAGAAGACAAGCTTTTGCGCGTCATACGTCGCCGCAAGATGCGTCCACGCCGTCGTCACCGCACTGCCCTGCACCTCGACCGACTCCTTTGTCGTGTCATTCGGGTCGAACAGCGTGTACCACTGGCCGCTCTTGATGCCGATTCGGAAGTTGCAGCGGATGTACTCGCGGTCATCCGGATTCGACGGATCCACGTAGACCGCACGCTCGATGACGGTCGAGTCGTCCAAGGACTCGGCCTTGACCCAACATTCGACCGTGTACTGGAGGAAGGAGAGGTCATCGGGATACTTGCTGCCCGACCTGTCCGGGTGATATTCACGCACGAACGGCATCGTCTGCAGGAGCGACGGCTTCGCCGGACCCTGGAAGTACATCGCCTGACGGCGACACGGCGAGTCGGCGTCGAGCGGATCCGTCGCGACACGATACTTGCCGCCCAGCTCGTCGCGATCGGCGATGCCGTCATGGTCGGAATCGAAGCCCTCGTTCTCCTCAAAGGAGGCAATCCAGTTCATCAGGCCGGACGCGCCGACGAGATCCCAGGCGTCGGGATTGTAGACCGCGAACGCCTCGCCCGCCGTGGACGCCACGAACCCGTCAAAGTCGCTGAAGAGATACGTCTGCCCATTGTAGGTGAAGTCTTTCGCCGTCAACGGAATCACGTCCTCACGCGTCGGCAGCCGGTAGTTCATGCGCACGAGCGAATTCGAGTAGCTCGAATCGGTCATCCACAGCGGCGTCGGATCCGTGTGATGCCAGACGGCTGTCGGATTGACGAGCGGCATGATTGCCTCTTCCTGGTTGCGGAGGCCATCGCCGTCGGGGTCGGCACCCACGAGGCCGTTCAGCCACGGGAAAACCTCGAAGTCGAAACCGTTTCCGCGCGGCTTCTTGCCCGTCCACGCAGCGTCAGCGACCTTGCGCTGCCAGAAGTTCTTGAAGTTACCAGCAGAGTCGCCCGTGCCCCACGCCTGAGGCACTTTCGCGTTTTTCGCGTAAAGCGAGTCGTAGACCAGGTCGCAAGCACCCGACGACTCGTTCCGAGTGCCACTGCCGTTCACCGACCACCACAGGCCTTCGACGCCCGATTCGCCAAGGAGCGGGTTGAGGCCATGGAAGACCTCGTAGTAGTCGTCCATGCCATCGCGGTCGGAGTCGGGGTCGATCGGCGAGCAGCTCGCATACTTATTCGGCACGTAGCTGATGCCCGACGGCTTGTCGCCCAGGAGCTCCGCCCAAGCCATGCCCCACGTGTCCTTGAGCAGGTTGCCGTCAATGCGGTCGTAGAACCAGTAGTAGGCCCCCGTCGCCTTCCCGCCGGACATCACCACGTCCAGATACGCGGCATCCCAGACATTCGTCAGCCGCGAGAAGTACTGCGCGCCCGATCCTGTGTCCATCACGAGGTGCGGGTTGTAGATCTTGCTGGAGGCGTCCACGAGCGTCTTGTACCAGAACTCGTTCACGTCGTCACTGTCGAGCAGACCGTCCGCATGCAGTCTCCGGGCCGCCGCCTCAGCATCGAACGCCGCCGCGCCCGTCGCGGCATCGACCGTATAGTAGTAGTCGGACGGCAGATAGGTCAGCGGGCTCACTGGGTCATCGTAGCGCCAGCAGCGCATCGTACCCGTCAGATACTCCTGCCAGTTCTCCAAACCGTCATGGTCATAGTCGCGGTTGACGCGGCCCTCATCGGCGCTGCCGAGCGTCGTGTAGGCGGGTGTCGTGTAGGCATCCTTAACCGTGCCGTCCATGCCATCCCGCAGGCCGAGTTTCTGCTCGCCCTCGACGACCGAGCCCGGCGTGCCCGCGAACTGCGCCTCCCAGCCGTCGGGAAGGCCGTCACAGTCGGTGTCGACCGAGCAGGGGTTGAGGCCACCGCCCGCGATGCACCGGCTCGTGCCGTCGTCTTCGGGCGTGCCATAGGCGAACTGCTTCTGTTCCTCGCCGTCCTTAAGCCCGTCACCGTCCGTGTCAGCGCGCCACGGGTCGGTCGGGAAGAACTTGTTGAACCACGTCCACTCGCCGTCATGCTTGACGGTCGTCGAGTAGTCGGCATAATAGGCCATCGTATCGGTGCCCGCGAATTCCTGGAACTCGTTGAGCCCGTCGTCATTCTCCTCACCGCCGAGGAAGATCTGGTTGTTCGTGTCGTTCGACTTCGCCGAGGCGATGAACGGCGAAAGTGAACTCTCTTCCATCGCCACACTGGACAACGCGGGCGTGAAGCTGTCGTAAGGCGGCGCGAAGACGTAGGCTCCGTCCTTCTTCGGGCCGGCCATCACGTAGAGTTCCCAGCCGTCCGGCACGCCATCGCCGTCCGTGTCGGCGCCGTTCGTCGAGCTGCGGCCGTAGTAGTGATCCGTCGAGGTTTTCTCCGCATCGTTCGGGCCCTGCGGATTCGTCGTCAGCGCGCCCCAAATGCGAGCCCAAAGAGGTGCCTTGTTGTCCGTCACGTAAGTCACGCAGCCCGGCTGACCGCCTTCGTTGTTCCAGAAGAAGGAACTCACGAGGAACTCGTCGTAGTTCGCGTATTCGCGCGTCCGGGCCGGTGCGCCCGTGTAGCCGCCGCGACCGACGACGACAATGCCCTCGACGGATTCGCCATTCGCGGCCTTGCCCCAGCGCTTGGCGACCGGATCATTCGGGTTCCACGCCGTGCGCGGATCGAAGCCGAACTCCTGATAGCAGAGGAAGTGGAGGAATGCGACATCGCGTTCGTCGCTCGGCAGCGCGACAACCTCGGCATCCGCCGCGACCACAAGCTGACGCGCCAACGCGAGGCAGCCGTATTCCGCCGCCGTCTCGGCGACCTCGCCGAGCTGCGTCCGCGCCGTGCCACGACCGTAGATCCAGCAGGCGTTGGCGTCCTGGGCATCAACCGCCGCCGCGATCTTGTAGGCCTTGACCTCTTCCGCCAGCGGCGTGACGCTCACGCGCGTACCGACAGGCAACGTGTAGGGGTAGCCGAGCGCCTTCTCCTCCGTGGTGCCATCCGGCTTCCACGTGACGAGCGTCCGCAGCTTCGTGGAGACTGCGAGGCGCGAGACGAAACCGTCCGTCGCCACCGTCGGCTCGGTCTCGGCGAAGAACGTGGCGGTCGCGCCGTCCACGACAGCCGAGACCTGATAGCCGCCCGCGTAAGTCTCGCGCACGTCCAGCGTCGGCGCGGTCGTCATCGCGTACCACTGGACGCCGTCCGTGTCACCGTTCGCGTCGATGACGGCGAACGTCCAGCGCTTGGCGTGCTCGTAGTTGACCGGCACCGGCTTCTCAAGCTGCTCCAGCTTGTAGGAGCTGATCGCCATCGCGTCACCGTCGGTGTTGCGCTCCGTGTCGGAGAGGCCGTCGGCATAGCTCTGGGCCATGAGCGGGTCAAGGCCGGCAATCATGACCTCCCATCCGTCCGGCAACCCGTCACCGTCCGTGTCAAAGTCGAACGGATTCGTGCCAAGTTCAAACTCCAGCTTGTCGGGAAGACCGTCGTTGTCGGTGTCGCGCGTCTCGGAGTCGGAACCCGTATACTTCGCGCGCGGATCCATGATCTCGGCGATATCCTCCGACGTGATGAGCGTGCCCTGCCCCGGATTCTTCGGGTCGTAGCGGCGGCCCGTCAGGTACTTGTGGTTGCCGTACGCATCAATGTAGCCGACATGCGCAAGATACCAGTAGTAATACTCGTAGCCATCGGTAAAGCCGTCGCCGTCGGTGTCCTCCTTCGTCGGGTCAGTCGGGCGCTCCGGCGACCACTTCGACCAGTTCTCGGAATCCGTCGCGTCCAGGCCGTTCGCCGCCGCGTATTCCGTCCACGCGAGCCATTCGACACGGCTGAGCGTCGAGGTCGGGCAGGTCATCGGGTCTTCGTAGACGCGCACGGGCGTGTGGTTCAGGCCCAGCTGCTCCAGCGCGTCGTTCAAGCCGTTGCCGTAGCCGCGGATCTCGAGATCGGCCGTGAACGGAGACGACCAGTCGTCCTTCAGGCCGGGAATCAGCGACCCGTAGATCGAGTTGTCGGCTGCCGGCAAGTAGTCCTCGTCCTCGTTGAAGGCGGACAGGTCCTCGAGGTCGTCGCCAGTGAGCTGGAAGGTCTGCGTGTCGATGACGCCGAAACCAAACTTCTTCACGACGAGATCCGGAATGCCGTCCTGGTTGATGTCGCCCGCGTTGTCCGCCGGCAGGTATTCGCGGGAGAAGACCGCCTCCCAATATTGCATCGGGTAGGAGGCCGTGCTCGTGCCCGAACCGCTGTTCTGGTTGTTGTTGCTGTCCGGCAGGGAGAGGACGGTCTCGCCCTCTTCGCCGACGTTCAGCTTGAACGTCGTCGTCTGGCCGCTGCCCGAGTCGCCGCCCGAAGACGCCGAGTCGTTGTTGCAGACCCAGGCGTAGACGAAGCTGTCATAGCCCTGAAGACCCCACTTGTGCTGGAGCGTGTAGTTGTAGTAGCCGTCGGCCGCGATCGTTGCGCCCTTCGACCAGTTGCCGTTGCTGTCAATGCCTTTGCTCTGCGGCTGCGAACCGTTATCGTACGATCCGTCCGCCTTGTAGCCGCGGGCATAGGCCGTCGCGGACTTCTCCGTCTCGCCGAAGGAGTAGGTGTGGACGAACTTCTCGACCTTCTGCGGCCCGGCACTCCCCGCGAAGACCGCGCCCGCGCCAAGACCCGGCGCATCGCTGTAGCGTTCGGAGTTCCCGCCCGCGACGCCGTTGGCCGGCCCGTGCGCGCGGAGCTGGAGCCGCTTCGACGGCCGGACGTAGTAGTAAAGCGTCCGCCGCGCCGGCTCACCCTCCTTGTCGGTGAAGACGATCTCGACCACGTGTGCGCCCTCGCCATCGAACTCGGCCGAATAGGTCTGCATCGCGGTGTTCGTGACAGTCTCTGTAGTCGCCAGAATGCCGTCGATCGAAATCTCGACCTTGACGCCGGCCGTGAGGTCAGCCGCGACGTCCGAGCAGGCGTAGTTGATCGCATACGGCGTATTGGCGCTCGCGTTCATGTTCGTGTAGGCCGCCTCGGCATCGGACGGGCGGAGAATCTCCGGCGCCGCGTTCGCGATCATGATGATCTCCGGTTCGGCCTTGGTGTAGAACGCACACCACTTGACGCCGTCGGCATTGAGGTCTTCCGTCATCACGTAAGCGTTGAGATCCAGTCCGGCCTGCGTTTCGATCGTGCCGTCCATGTCGGAGACGATGAGAATCTTCTGAAGGACGCCCGCACCGAAAGTCAGGTCATACGCGCCCGGAATCTCGTTGCCGTCCGCATCCATCGCCGCCGCGACCGAACCGTCCTGGGTACGGATCTTGAGATAGCCGCCGTCAGCCGCCGAGGTCTGGCTGACCGTGAAGCGCACCATAATCGGAGCCGACGCCGCCTCCGTCAGCCCAACGGTAATCGTCGAGACGTTCTTGTCCTTTTCGACGAACATCGACGCAGAGGGGGCAATCGTCACGCGCGGCGTGTCCTTGATTTTCGCGGTGAAGCTGAAGTTCGGCACCGACGGATACGCCGTCATGTCCTTGTCCTTCACGAAGACCTGCACGAGCGCATTGTCCTTCTCGTTCGCGAAGGTGTGCTGGACGGAAAATGTCGCCGACTCGTCATGCGTCACCTCATGGGGCGTGCCGTCGATGACCCACTTTACCGTCATCGCGTCGGCACCCGTCGCGTTGAGGTCGGCGTCCACGTCGTCCACCACGACCGAGAACGTCTTCACGACGCCGCGCGAAATCGCGTCCGGCAACGCCTGGCCGTTCTGGTCTGCGCTCCGATACTGGCCGGCGGCCGTGACGGACATCACCTGCGGCGGCCTGTTCGTGACGGTGAACTCAATCGTGCCGCTGCCGAACGTCGTGACCGGACGGCTCGGGTCGTTCTGAGAGCAAAGGACGGCCTTGAGCGACAGGTCTTTGCCGCCGTCAAGGAAGCGCACGACCCGCTCGGTCGCGACCTCGGTCGTGCCGCGGGTAATCTGCGCGCCCTCCGTCGTGAGCGGCGAGTCAATGAACGTGAGCTGCGTCGGGTCATCAGCCGAGAGGAAGATGTAGCCCGTGCCGCTGTAGGCCTGCGTGAGGCCCAGCTTGATGCGCGTCTCTTCACCTTCGCAGAAAACGAGACGACTGTCAGTGCGGGCGATTGTCGTGTACTTGCCGTCATTGACGATGAGCCAATACTTCACGACGTCGGACTTCGTGCCGTTCGGCGCGGTCACCTGCAGCGTCAGCTCCTTGCCAGACGTCACGGTGTAGAATGTCGCGGACGCCTTGAAGAGCCCGTCATCCTCATCCATGATAATGCCGTCGGCCGGCTCAACCTCCTCGCCTTCGATCTTCCACGTGAAGGTGTAGCCGGTCGCCGTGTCATGAAGGTTCTTATACGTGTCCTCGATTTCAAGCGCGAATTCCCGCTCAGTGCCCGAACCGATCTCGATCGTGCCCAGCGTCTCGCCCACGGTGAACTCCGGCGTCGACGCGGCGATCACGGGCTTCGAGGTTCTGCGGATATACAGCGTGCAGTTGGAGTCGGTCGGAACCTGCGCGCTCGTCGGCCCGGCGACCTTCTCCAACGAGAACGTCACGCCCTGCGTGTGGGTCTTCGACGTCGCGCCGAGCAGATAGAGGTTCAGCGGCAGCGTCGACGTGCCGGCGGGAATCACGACCTCCGAAACCTTCTGGTCAAGCGGATTGCCGCCGAACGCAGCGGACGCAATGCGGAGGATGTTCTGGTCGAAGATGTCCGCCAGCGTGCTCAGCGTGTCGTCGGTATTGACAGCCGCCTTGATGCGGACGGTAATCGGGTCGGGGCAGGTCGGCGCCACCGTCAGGATCAGCTGGTTCTCGCAGATCGCGTACTCGGGCCCGGCGACCTTCGTGTCAGACACCTTGTCCTGCGCGTTGATGAAGATCCGCACGGTCGGCTCGCGAGGCGCGCCGACGCGCACGAGGCGGCTCACGGTCACGCCCGCGAGTTCGCCCGTCGGACGATAGACCGCGTTCGCGACCGGGCTCATGAAGATCTCGGCCTCGTCGCCCTCGGCCGCGCCCGTCGCGCCCCTCATCGTGAAGGTGACGGACGAGGCCCCGACCGGAACCGGCACGCGCAGAAGGTGCCGCCCATCCGACGTCGTGACGATCGTGTTGTCGCCCGACGCCGCCAGCTCGACCTTCGTCTCGTCGGACGACCAGAGATAGACGACCGTCGCCTCGGCATTCTCGCCGCCAACGACAATCAGGGACGGAATCGTGTCGGGGCCGAGCCCCTCGTAGACCTCACGCCAGTAACCGGTGAGGGATGGATCGCCCGAATCAAAGTCAATCGTCTTCACGAACGCGCCCTCGGCCGCGAGATCGTAGTTCCGCACCGGACCCGCCGTGGTGGCATCGCCGACCGGCCAGTCCACGCCCGACGGCAAGACATCCGCGCCGTAGAAGAAGTTCGCGACGTTGCCGTCGGAATCGCTCAGGACAAAGTACTGGGAGTCCGTCTGGCAGTTGAGCAGATAATAGGCGGCATCCGTGTCGCTGTTGTCCGCCGGGCCCGTGCCCGAAGCGTTGAGCAGACGAACCGGCAGACTGAGGTCGCCGGCCTGAACCGTGTAGCAGAAGTAGAAATCGGTGTAGTACCGGCAACCCGTGTCGGCGTTGCCGAGGTCGTCCGTCACGAGCGTGCCGCTCTGCTGCCACGGCTGGGGGCCGAAGTCGCTCAGCTCGGCGTAGGCCGGCGCGCGGTCCTGGCCCATGTAGAGGCCAAGCTTCGGACGGTTGAGCAGACTGCCGCCCAGCGCCCCGTTCTTGAACGTCCACACCTTCGGATCCTCGATGCCGCGCCGCACGGCGTCATAGTTGCGCACGAGCATGCGGACGCGGATGTAAAGCTTGTCGCCCGCCGAGAGCGGATGATTCGCCGAGCAGAGATAGGTGTTCCCGGCATTTCGCGCGGAGCCGAACACCATGAGGTTGGCCGTGTCGTCCACCGCACGGATTTCGACGATGTCACCGGTGGCCGCCTCGGTCGGGGCCGCCGCAAACGCCGCAAGGGCGAGCGTCAGGATTGAGAGTCGTTTGCTGATGTTCATAGTTTTCTTTCTCTTCACTTAGAAATGGGTTCCTTGGGGGTGATGCGCGCGCGCACCGTGTTCAGCGTCGCCTTGCGGCTCGCTTCGACCTTTTCGGTCGCCTCTTCGCACTGCTTGCAGAGATCCTGCCACGTCGGCTCCTTCTCTAGCTCGGCCTTGACCTTCGACAGGTCGTCCGTGCCGAGTTCGCGCTTCTTCGCGTCGATCATCGCCTTCATCTGCGAGACGATTTCGCTGCGGGCGCGCAGAAGCCCCTGCCGCGCTTTGCGGTCGGCCGAGAGCTTCTGGCGAAACGACGAATCGTTCATGTAGCTTTCGGGGGCGGACGGATCGACCGCCTCCTCCTTTTCGGACTTGCCGCACCCGGCGACAAGCAACAGACACGCGCCCGCCGCGCACAGCGCGAAAGGCACGAGATTCGGACTTGTACTCGTCTTCACTGTCATATTCTAGCCCTGTGAGAAATCTTCTCCCACTCTTGCACTGCGGATAATACCAAAAATCGCGGACAAAAGGCAAGGGTTATCTACTGTCTGTAAACAGGATGGCAAAAGGTTATCGACAATCTTCATGGCGTTTCATCCTCGAAGGGCGGGCCGTCGTAGGTGGACTGCTTGTCCAACATTTCGACCGTGACCGGCGGACGGGCGTCGTCGCCAAGCTTCCACTTGAAGAACATCGACGTGCCGCGCCACGCAGTCCAGCCGTAGTCGTAGCCCGGCGAAGACCGCGAGAACGGATCGAGAATCTCAATCGCCGCCGTGAAGTCATCGTCAAAGCTGTTCGGCCCAAACGTGAACCAGCGGAACGGCAGAAAGTTGTTGTTCGCGAGGTCGTTCTGCAGGGCCGCCGTCACCCGGAACGTCACCGACGTCCAGTTGGCCGTCTGCGACGTCTCGTCCGACCGCTCGTTGCCGAGGCCCTGCAGGCGATTCGGGGCATAGACGACCTGATCCGTGTCGTTCGACAGGTAGAGCTTCAGCCTGACAAGCTGGTTGGTGTAGTGCTCCGTCCACTGCGCGTTCCACTGGCGCTTGCGGTAGATCGGCTCGCCTTTGGCCTCGATGACGTCGCCGCGCAGCCACCAGCCCGGATTCGTCGGGTCGATGTCAAGCCAGTACATCGCCTTGAGCGTCAGCGGCTCCGGCTCATCGGACTCCTGCAGCCCCTTGTAATAGCCGAGCGAGATCGGCCCCTCCGGGTTCTTCAGCGTCCCCGCCGCCGCACGATCGGCAAGCCACTTCGCCACGGCGGGCGTGTAGCGGTCGTTCGGGTCGAGCCCCGCGTCGAGCAGCTGCGAACTGACGCCCGCATGCGCGACCACGTAGGTCGTCTCGGTGACGTTGTTCAGGTTGAGCGTGTAGGCCGACCGCCCCGTCGCCGCCGCGTTCGTCACGCCGTTCACGGTCAGCGCGCCGATGCCGTGCCACGGCAGCGCCTCGTAGACGATGTTGGTGCCGCCGCCGACGCTGACGATGGCGAACGTGTCGCGCGCCGTGTCCTTCCCGATGCGCTGGGAGAGCGCGTCGCCAACCACCTGCGCATAGACCCAGACGCTGTCGCCGCGCGGCTGGACGTACCACCCGACGAGCGGATCCTGCCCGGCATTGACGCGCCCGGGCGTGAACGCCATCTCCGGTGACCAGCCGCCCTCCTCGCCATGCGCGCTGCCCGCCACGCCGAACGACGAGAGCGTCCGGCCATCCGCCAGGTAGGCGTTGTCGTTGCCGGCGAAATACCGTTTGGCGCTGTAGAGGACCTCGTTCAGTTCGCGCACGAGGTTCGTGCCTTCATACATGTAGGCATACGACTCGAACGCGCTGCCGATCATCGTGTTCGTGCCGCCGACGACAATCTGCTGCTCCAGAATGCCACTCGGCCGGTAGAGCGAAAACTCGTAGGGCGTGTCATACTGGAGCGAGGAGCCGGGGAAGGTGCTCGAAAGCTGCGTCTCAGTCCATGTGCCGTCCGGCACGAGCGGCTGGCCGGTCAAGCCGTCGACGAGGGCGTTCGCATCCCGCGTCTTCGGGCTCACGAGCACGAGGAAGTCATAGTCGCCGCTGCGGTGACCGTCCGTCGTCTTCTTCATCGTCGGCACGCCGTTCTGTCCGAGGACGGCGAGCGTGAGCGTGCGGTGGTTGATGTCCGTCATCTGCAGGCGCCAGCCCTTGAGGTCGACGCCCCACGGCACGGCAAGTTCGATGAACTGGTTGGTGACGCTGCGGTACGCGCCGTCGTTCCAGTTCAACTCGTTGATCCACACGCGCCCCGGCAGCACCGCTTCGAGAATCGTGTACGGCGAGAAGTGCGCATGGGCGTCGCCGTATTCGTCGTTGTAGTCGACCGGCGCATACCACGTCGGGTTTGTCCACTCGTCGCCCTCGACCTCACCGTCGCCAATCATCGACGACAGTTCCGTCGTGCCGCCGCGCTCGTAGTAGTAGGCCGTCACGACGTACTGCACGACGGCGTTGCCGCCGGATGGATCCGGCTTGTAGATCGACGCCGGGACGCTCCCCGTCGAGCGGAAGGTGTAGTTCGTCTTCGGCCCGACCTGCGTCAGCTCGACCTCGGCGCTCGCGCCGTCCGCGTCCAGCCAGCGGTCGTAGCCCCAGGGGCTCGTGCCCGTGAAGGTGCGCAGCGTCACGCGGAAGCCACGGTCGGTGTCGATGTCGTCCGCAAGCTGGTCGAGCTTGAGCTGGGTCTGAACGCCCCACGACTCGCCGCTCAGCGGCTGCTGGTTCTTGTCGAGGATGTCCGAGACCACCCAGTCGTTCTCGATGCCGTTGCGGAACGGGCGCGCATAGACGAAGCCGACCTTTGAGTCGGTCTTCTCCGTGACGGCCACTTCGTCCAGCAGGACGCGCTGCGGCGTCACGCCCGTCACGGGATTGATCACGTTGTCCACCACGAGGCGAATCGCCGCGAAGTTCCGCTGCGCCGGCGCGCGGTATTCGAACAGCTCGTAGACCGGCGTCGAGACCGTGAAGTTGGTGACGGGGTCGCCCCAGTCGGTCGCCGCGCCGTCCCGCACGCCGTAGAGCGTGACGGTCGCCGGCGTCATCGCGGCCGCGTTCGTCTCGTAGAGACGCGCCCGGAAACGCACTTGGCCAATCGACGCCTGTTTCACGACGCCGTTCGTCAGCGCGTACGAGCCGAACGTCGGCGACTGCACGCACGGGTTGACCTTGTCGTATTCCGAGACATCACCTACGATCTGGCGCAGCGAGTCGTTGAGGCCCGCCGAAAGGCCCGAGCCGATCTCGCCGCCGGACTTGCTGACCGAGGCGTCGGAAAGCAGCATGCGGCGCTCCGTGTCCTCCGAGTCGCCCACGACGCGCAAGTTGAAGCCGATCCAGCTGCGCGTGTCGAGCGCCGGCTCATCGTGCACGTAGACGTCCGTCAGCGTGAGTGCGCCATAGTCGGGGTTCGTCTGCGCCAGCCCAGCGGCCTCCGCGACGACGGACGGCGCGATTGCGAGGCGAATCACGCCCTCCAGCGGATTGTCCGCATGGTCGTGCCAGCCGAGGTAGTATTCCTTCGTCGTCGCGTCCTTGAGCTCATCGTAGGCGTATTCGCGCACGGTGATCCACTGCGGTATCTGCGCGTCCGTCCCCAACGGCACCGCGTTTGTCGCGTAGTTGTAGCCGCGCGTGCCGTTCAGGTTGCTGCGGACGTCGTTCGTCGCGACCTGCACGAGCAGGCGACAGCCCTCCTGCACGTCCTTGTACGAGAAGCCGACCATGCCGAGGCCCTGCAGGAGCGGCGAGCGCACCGACAGCGCACGCGCCGGATTCGCACGCGCCGGCTGGAGCGTGACGTAGCGGTTGGTCACATCGCCTTCGATGACTTCGTCCACGCGACCCTGCGTGTAGATGAAATCCCGCGAAAGGCCGTCGATGCCCTCAATGTCCTGTCCGTTCCACGCCGTCTGCCGGATGTCCCAGACCGTGACGTCCGTCGGCTTCGCGCCCGAGACGAGCTGCACGTGGCAGTTCGCGTTCGTGCGCAGCGTGACCTCGAACGGGTCGAAGGCGTAGCGGCTGACGACGACGTTCGTGATCGTCTGCCACCCGCCGTCGCCGCTGACGGGCTTAAGCTGGACATTCACCGTCTGCGTCAAGTCGTCCGGCGCCTTGACACCGTAGAGCCAGTTGAGGTTCGAGAGCTTGTTCGTCGAAATCTCGGTGCGGCTCGGCTGGAAGACCCAGGCATTTCCCCTCAGCGCATCGCCCATGCTGGACTGGGTCTTCACGAACGTCACGGACTTCGAGTCGGCGTAGCCCTTCCAGAGCGGATACGCCTCCGTTTCGCCGGCCGAGAGCGACGTCCACGTCACGCTGGAGCGCGGCACAACGGCCGTCCAACGGCGCGGGTCGATGAACTGGCCCTGACAGTTCGTCGGCAGGACGCCGAACGTGCCGAACGTGTGGCGCGTCGCCGTGTCATCGACGACGCAAAGCGAACGGTAGTTCACGCCGCTGAACGCCGCCGCCGGGCTGTCGCTGTTGACGGACAGGCCCGCGAGAACCGTCGTCGCGCCAGACGCCGACGCGTCTTCGCCGAGCGACAGGTAGAGGCACCAGGTCTTCGGCACCTTTTCCGACAGGTTGCCGACCATGTTGCCGGAACCGCCGTCATGCTGCATCGACGCGCCCGAGAACCAACGTGAGGCGAGGCATTCGCTCTTGATCTCGCCGTCGATGAGCCGCCACTTGTAAAGCAGGAGCTGCAGACCGTCGTTGCCGCGCCGCTCGACGCGGAACTCGTAGCAGCCGCGCCCCGGGAAGTAGTAGCCGACGACGCTCATCGAGGCGTTCGGCGCATAGTCGTTGCCGTTCGCGGCCGACATGACCGCCGGACAGACGAACGTGTAGTTCTGCAGCGTCAGCGTATCGCCGCTGTAACACGGCGAGAAGTCGGCGAACGTGACGGCCTGCGCGAGACGCGCCTGGAAGCTGACCTTCTCGATGCCGGACGGCGTGTCGCTCTGCGTGTAGGAGACGCTGCCCCGGCCGCGTCCCGCCATCTGCCAGGCGATGCCCGACGACGTCGCCTTGTCGACGTAGTTCGAGCGCGTCAGCGCCGCGTCGACGAAAAGGCCGTTCACGCCGTTCCACTGGTGCGGCATCTTCTGCGAGATGTAGTCCGACGTGTATTTCGGGTAGCCGTCGTTGATGTAGTTCGCGAGGTCGAAGTCCTCGTTCCAAGTCGAGTCGGTCGACTTGAAGAGCGACCACGTGTTCATGTGGGCGTTCGTCTGGATCATCTCGGCGACGCTCACGCCGCTCGTCTCGGCGTAGCTGCCGACGAACGTCTCGCCCTCGCGCCGCGCGTCATGCCACTGGTTGAACGTCTGGAACTCGGCGTGCCCAACGGTGAAGACGCCGCTTTCGTCGTTGAACTGGAACTCAAGGTAGCCCGAGGCGTCGTCAACCGCAATCGAACGCGGCGTCCCGCCCACCTTCGCCTGACCGCGCCCCGGCAGCTGCTTCACGTCCGTCAGCGGGAACCACTGCGCCGACCCGGTCGGCTTCTCGCCCCATTCCTCCCAGCGGTCGATGCCGTCGAAGAAGAACGTCGATGTGCCGGACGTGCCGATCGGCACGCGCACCATGCCGCGCCAAAGGTGGTCGCCGACCAGTTCCATCGGCTGGTTGGCCGTCAGGTCGCCGGCGAGGACGACGTTCACACCGCCCCACGGACTCTGCCCCGCGCGGTAGCGGAAGAACCAGTCGCGCGTCGCGTTCAGGCGGTTCGTGACCGTGCCCGTCTCCTCCGAGTAGAGCCCGCCGAGCTTCAGCGCGCGGTCGGAGTCGGCCCCCGAATAGTCGTAATAGTCGTAGTAGGGAATCGCCGTGAAGCTTTCGTAGAAGAACTCCACATCACCCGACTGCGCGGGCACTTCCAGCGGCGTCGAGGCCCGGTAGTCGTCGAAGGGGCTCAAGTCGACAGACAGCCAGGAACCGTCCGCAGGCTCAAAGCGCTGGTTCAGGTAGCGCCAGCGGTATTTCATGCGGGCGAGCAGCACGAGCGCCTTCGGGTCGAGGTTCGTCACCGCGCTGACCCACGTCGCGTTCGTCGCGCGGGCGTAGATCTCGAGGTCGTTGACGGACGGGAACGGCACGTTGAACGCGCCCTCCTGGCCGACCGTCAGTCGCCCCGTCTTCTCGGCATCGACCCGCCCGTACGGCTGGAGCGACACGACCGACTTCGGATACGAGACAAGCACGTTGTCGACGGCCAACAAATGCTGCCGGTAATCAAGGCTCTGTGTCGACGCCGTCGTGCGGCGGATGCGAAAACGAACCGGGCCGCGATAGTCCACGTTCGCGCAAATGCGGAAAAAGTTGTTGACCGTCTTGCCCTGGGCGATATCCAGCACGACTTCATCCGTTTCCGCGAGGCGCGTGAACGTCGCCTCCCCGTTGTCGCGCTTGAGCGGAATGAGCGCGACACGCTGCCACCGGTCTTCCGTCAGCCGCCCGAAGTCCTCAACGTTGCCGTAGGCATTCGGCCCTCGGCAGTTCGCGTCCGTCGGCGGCAGACTTGCGCCCGTCGCCGCATCCACAACGTTCGTCGCAATCTCGACGACGAGGTGCGAGATCTCCGGCGGGCACTGGCTAGGCGTACGCGTGTTGATCGCGTCGAAATAGATTGTGCCGATGCCATCCGCATAGCACGGCGAATAAATCGCCGCATCCGTCGTGTTGCGAAAGACCATCCATCCCGCCTCGACATTCGTGCCGCCTGTCGCCGTCTCGGACGAAATCGGACGTGCCGTCGATGACGTCGGCAGGAACACTTTGGCACTGCCTTCGTTCGCGAGGTTGCCTGAATTAAACGTATTGCCGAGAAGGATGTTCGTCAACCGCCAGAGCACATTCGTCTGTCCCGCGTCGTCACGATAGTTGAGGTAGTGGTCAATGCCGGCGAATTTGCGCAGATTCGGGAAGTCGGCGGAAACGTCATGCGTCCCCGTATGCGTCCAGAAGACGGCGTGGTCGACGGCGTTCGTCTGCCAATAGCTCTGGTCGGTCACTTCGTGCCCGGGCGCCGTGTCATCGTTCGCGAGCAGGACGCGCCCCGACAGCGTCAGGGACGGAGATGCGCCCTTCAGGTCGTCCATCGTCTGCGAACCCATGATGCAGAAGTCGACGTGGCATTCGAGATCCTCATATTCGAGATTCTTGTTCACCAGCTCATAGCTGACACGGTAGGCCCCGCCCTGCGTCGGCATGCCCGAAAGCGTCGCGCCCGTGCCGGCGTCGAGGAAACGACGGACAAACGTGCCGTCGGCGAGAACCGGATCCGTGACGGTCGCGGGAGTCTCGCCCTCGTTCCACATCGTTTTCGACAGAGACGGCAGCCGCCGCCAGAAATTGACGCGGTAGCCGTTGCGCACCACGAGATCGAAGCCGGCATCGACCTCATCCTGTCGCGCATCGGCATCTGTCTGCGTCCAGTCGGCAAACACCGTGTCCGGCTCATGATCCGGCACGGTCGCCGTCGACCGCAGACACCAGTAAAGGCGAATCAGCTGCGGCTCGGAAGTGACACGCGGCAGGCGCACGTAGACGACGCTTTCGCCACGCGCATTCCAATCGCGCTCGCCACAGAAATAGGGGAGCACATTGCCGTCTGCGTCCGTGAAGGCCAGCGACTGGCCGTCAACCGCGCGCGCATAGAGAAAGCCCGGCAACCCCTTTTCCGAAAGCGTGACACGATACGGAAAGTTCGTCAGCTCCGCCGGAGACGAGCCGACGTAGGTGAGGTTGGTAATCTCGACATAGTCAATGAAGCGGTCACCAAGGCCGTTGACGATGCGGAAATCGGCATAAACGTACTGGGGCGTCGGCACGTAGTTGCCGTCCGACGGCGTGGTCGCGCGCGCCCAGTAATGGCCAATCTCCGTCGGCTTGGCGGTGTTCCACTGGTCTTCGGGGATATCTGCGGCCGCCGAACCCTCCGTGTAGTCGGCGTAGGAGACTTCGATTGCCGCCCAGTCGGGGGTGACGTCAATGATCGGGCGCGGCGTCGCCTCGTCCGGCGTGCCGCGCATCCAGTCCTTCTGCTGAAAACTGCCGAGCGAAACGGCGACCGGCGCAATCGAGAACGAAGACATGATCGGCGAGAAGACGTAATTGTCCGAATCAGGGGCACTTGCGCGAATCCAGTAGTCACCTGCATCCGTCGGGCGCGTCGTCGACCAGCCGTCGTCCGACGGGCGGCTCGCCCCGTTTTTCCTCTGATACTCGTAAAGCGGTTCGACCCACGACGGGGCGACCGTGCACGTCGGTTCGGGCAACGACGTGGCGTTGTAGTCCCAACCCGCCAAGGACAGGTCACTCAACGTGACCGGGCATTTCTCAATTGTCATCGTGACCGTGACATCATCCGTCGTGCCGTCCGGCCACGTCACGCCCGACAGCAAATGCGCCGTCGCCACGTAGATTCCCGCATTCGTCCCGACGTTGTTGCCCGACACGGTATAAAAGGCGTTCGGCACAAGCGAATAGTGCGCCAGGCGGTCGTAGGTGTAGGACACCGTCGCATCCGGCTTCGTAAAGGTTCCGTCCATTACCCGCGAGATGCGGACGTAGACGACGCCGGAGCCGCCCGCGCCCGCCGCCACCGCCGCGTTCTTGCCCGCGCCGCCGCCGC
>CAKURH010000005.1 GCA_934675625.1 uncultured Kiritimatiellota bacterium | reverse complement strand
GGGGTATACAGTTACTGTAAACTGTAATGCCCACAACCTCGATTTCAATGGCGTTGTCAACGCGCAGATCGTGAAGAAAGGTGCGGGCACAGTGCGGTTTACGGGCGTTTCGGACGCGACCGACGCGACGGTGACCGTCAACGCGGGCATGGTCGAATTCACCGAATCCGCCGCCTGGGGCGGGTCGCGCGTGACGGCGAACGGCGCGACGTCCGTGCTGCGCTTCAACGGACGCAACCTGACGTCGGACGACGCGACCGTGACCGTGACGGACGGCGCGAAGATCGACTTGACGACGCTGGCCGCCGTTCCCCACGTGACGCTCGGCGAGACGGCGCTTGCAGACGGCTTCTACCGTGCGGCCGATCAGGCGGACTGCCTGACGGGCATCGGCCTCCTGTCCGTCGGCGGCGATGTCGCGACGTGGATTGGCGGCGCGGCGGGCGCGTGGTCGGACGGCTCGAACTGGTCGACGGGCAAAGCCCCCAAGGGCACGACGATCGCGAAGTTCACGAACGCAGTCGATCTCGCGAACGAGCCGTTCGACTTCGGCGACATCGGCGTCTGCATCTGGAACATCGCCTATGCCGACCTGACAAACCGCACGATGTTCGCTGGGGCGGGCAAATACTACAAGTTCGGCGCGGGCACGATCGACTACAAGGCCGAAAGCACCTACACGGGCGGCACGCTGTTCGCGGACGGCTACGCGCGCATCTCGACGCCCTACACGAACAATGTCTTCGGCGCGGCGGAGGGCGTCGTCGAACTCGCGCGCAGCGCGGACGGCACACGGCCCTACCTGGAGTTCGGAACATGGAACGTGACGCTGCCGAACAAAATCCGGTTTGTCGGCGCGACTTCGACCCATCGCATTCGGATTGCCAACAATATTAAGTTGACGGGCGACATCGAAGCCGATTCGGACTTTCTGATTCAGTCCGTCTGGGGCCCGATGTGGGCCGAGGGCAATATCTCCGCGCCGGGGCGGACCCTCACGTTCGAGGAAAACGACGAAGGCCGTGGCTTTGTCTCCTACATCGCGGGCGCAGTCGATGCCTCCCTGCTGAAGAAAGGCACAGGTTCGCTTGAACTGCGCGGAAAGTCCACGGTCGAGACGAATGTGCTGACGGTCGCCAAGGGCACGCTGACCCTGACGGCGGACGCCACGTGGGCGGGGCCGGTTGTCGTGCAGAACGGCGGCCTCCTGAAGCTGAACGGCAACGGCAACCTGTCGTCCGCCGCGACGCTGACGATCGAGGCGGGCGGCACGGTCGAGATCGCGCAGGGCGTGAAGGCGTCGGTCGCCGCGCTCGTTGTCGACGGGCAGGTGATGCCGAGCGGCTCCTATTCGGCAGGAAAGCTCCCGAACGCCTTTGCGGGCGCGGGCCGTGTGAAGGTCGGACAGGCCGGCTCGCTCATCATTCTGCGCTGACGGAGGAATCGGACGATGATCGCTTTCGCCGCCTCCGCCCTGATTGCCGCCGGCTGGTTCTCCGTCACGACAGGCGTCGACGGCGTCAGCACGTTCGTGCGACCGGACGGCACGCCGACGTTCCTGATCGGCGTCGAGCACCTGTTCAAGCAGCAACCGCACGAGTTCGCGAACACGAACTGGGAGAACGACGTCGTCCGCAACCTGACGGCGTGGAACTTCAACTTCCTCGGCGCGGGGCCTGTCCCCGCGCTGCGGACGAAGGGCCTGCCCTATTCGGTCATCGCCTGGCTGTCGGAGGGCCTGACGACGTCGGGCGATCCCGACGATTCGATCTTCCCGATGCGCGGCACGCACGTGCCGTGCTCGGCGTTCCCGAACGTGTTCTCGCCGAAGTGGCCGGCCAGCGCGGCGAAGATGGCGAAGGTTGCTGCCGCGTCCGTGAAGGACGACCCGAACTTCGTCGGCTACGACCTCGACAACGAGCTCAAGTGGTGGGGCGCGGGCGCGTTCGGCAACGACACGAACGGCCTCTTCTGCGCCGTCGCCGCGCTGCCGGAGACGCATTCGGCGCGCCGGGCGCTCGCGGACTTCGTGCGGGTGCGGCAGACGACGGTCGCGGACGCGCCGGAAGCCGTGCGCCGTGCGTTCGTCGCGGAGATCTGCGAGCGGTTCTTCCGCGTCGCGACCGAGGCGCTGCGGAAGGAAGACCCGAACCACCTCATCCTCGGCATCCGCTTCGCGGGGCTGGGCGGGCCGCGCGAGGCGTGGGTCGCGGCGGGGAAGTATTGCGACGTCGTCTCGTTCAACGTCTATCCGTGGGTCGATCTGGACGCGAACTGGGTGAAGTCGGGGTGCGACTTCTGGAACGGACGCGACCTGCGGACGCTGGTGGCGGCGCGGCACGCGGACTGCGGACGTCCGATGCTGGTGACGGAGTGGGGCACGAGCGCGATCGATTCGGGGCTGCCCTGTCTGCGGGCGGTGGGCGAACGCTTCCGCACGCAGAAGGAGCGCACGCGCGCGGCGGCGGCCATACTCGGCGAGTTCGCGTCGTGGCCGTTCCTCGTCGGCGCGAGCTGGTTCCGCTACCGCGACAACGTGCCGAACCGGGGCGGCAACTTCGAAGACTGCAACTGGGGACTGGTCAATCTGGACGGTGCGCCGTATCCGCAGCTGACGAAGATGTTCACGCAGCTCAATCCGACGCTGCTGGAGAAGCACTGCGCGGGGACGCGGCTGAAGCGCCGCGAACCGGGCGACCGGGGTTTTCCGCGTGCGGACGCGGCGCGCGCGAAGCTGGAGACGGGCGGGCGTGAACGCGCCCTCGAACCCGTCGCCCTCGCGTTCACGTGGCGCAAGCCGGACGGCGGGCTGCGCTGGACGCTCGCCGACCGCGAGACGGGGGCGTTCGTCGAGCTGGACGGCGCACGCGTCGTCACGAACGAGGCGCGCACGGCGGGATTCGCGGCGGCTGTCGTCACGCGCTGGCGGGCGAAGGGGTTTGACAACGCGTTCTTCGGCGAGGTCGTCGCGGTCGTCAACCTGTCCGACGCGCCCGTGATGATCGAAAGCCTCAGCTTCCGCCACGTGCCGCCGTTCGCGTCCGTCGCCGAGCCGCAGAACGAGCGCTGGGATCAGACGATCCTCTGGAAGCCGCTGCGGGCGGCGGGATGGGTCGCGCCGGACGGCGCCTGGGCGGGCGCCCTCTCGGCGGCGCCGCTCGCGGACTACTTCGGCGCAAGTTACGATGCGCAGAAGAACTATGCCCACGCGCTGGCGAGCTTCCGCTTCACGACGGTCGATGCGCAGACGCCGCTTGTGCTGGCGCCGGGCGCGATATGGGCGGCCGACGGGCGCGCGTGGGCGCTGTTCGCCGTCGGGACGGGCGGCAAGTCGGGTTGGCTCGCGCGCCGCGATGCGTTCGAGCGGCTGTTCTTCCCGGCGCTCGGACGACTGAATCTGGAGCCGCAGGCGATAACCGTGCGCGAAGAGGCGTTCGAGACGGACTGCTCCGGCACGAAGTTCCGCGTGACCGCCGGGCCCGCGACCGTGTCCTGGAGGCGCGTCGCCGCTGTGCCGGGTCGCGACACGGCCGTCTTTGAAACGGACGCGCGGACGATTCGCGTGGATGCCTGTCCGTTCCTTTCGCCGGGGTTGCGTCCCGTGCAGGGGCCGGGGGCGTTCGTCGTGAGGTTGGCCGACCTCGACGGGCATCCGCTCGAAGGCCGCTTTGACCTAGTGCTCGCCGACGTTCCGGGGCGGACGCGGTCGACGTTCTCCTGTCCGCTGGCGCACGAGATGCGATTTGCGGTGACGAATGCGCTCTACCGCTTTGCGGAAATGACGATTTCCCTGTCCTCGGGCCCGACGCGGCGACGGCTTGCGCTCACGGGCCTCTTCGCGGAGCATGCGACCGACTCGGCGCATGCGGCGGTCATCGACGTCGACACGGGCAATCCCCTGCACATCACGCGCGGCGACGACGAGCGTCCGTTCCTGACGGTGCGCAATCCGTCGGATTCGCCGCTTGCGTGGACGGGCGCCGTGCGAGGCGAGGACTATTTCGGGCGGACGTTCGCGACGCGGTTCGACGTGAAGGCCGCTCCCGGCGAAACGGCGCGCGTTGCCTTGCCGTGGCCGCTTCCGGGACGCGGCATCTGGAACGTGCGATGCGATCTTGAGGGGACGGACGGCTCGCGTGCGGCGCACGAGACGGCGTTCGCGTTCCTTGACCGGCATGTCGTGACGCCGTTTCTCCCGAAGCCGTTTTACCGCATCGGATTGCATGAGAGCTATCCGCCTTACGACGAGGGGGTGCGCGCGCAGACGCGCGCGGCGCTCGTGGCGTGCGGCGCGAAGATTCTCCGCTCGAACGTCGCCTCGTTCGAGCAGATCCACTGGGAGGGATTCGACAAGCCGCACTGGGAGGATCAGGATCGCTGGGTCGAGCAGCTGCGCGCGGACGGAATCGCCATCGACTCCCTCGTCTACCAGCCGACGAGGTGGGCGCGCGCGCCCGAACGCCGCAACGAGCCGGACGGCAACCGCACGAATGACATTCCGCCCGCGCCGGGACTGTTCAGGCGGCACTGCCAGCGGATCGCCGCGCGCTACGGCACGAAGATCGACTACTATGAAATCGGCAACGAATGGGATCTCATCCCGAAGAACGTGTTCGGACTTGACGAGGCGTTGCGGCTTCAGCGCGAAGCCTGGGAAGGGCTGAAGGCGGGGTGCCCCGATGCCTGCGTGTCGGTGAACGGCTGGGCGTGTGCGGTCTCGTCCGAGTTCCCGCCGGGACGCGCCCCTCAGCCGGGCTTCATCGAGGATTTCATGTCGCGGGCGAAAGGGCTTTATGACGTCCACGCCGTCCACCTGCACGGCTCGTTCCGCAACTACGTGCCGCGCGTCGCGAACCTGAAGCGGATGCGGAAGGAGCTGGGGATTGAGTCCGTGCCGTGGTTCTCGAACGAGACGGCGATGTCCCGCTACGGCGGACTGGAGAAGGAAGTCGCGACGGTCGTCTGGAAGAAGCCGCTTTACGCCTGGGCGCACGGTTCGACGGACTACATTTGGTACAACCTGCGCGCGACGGGGTGGGACGCTGCGGGCGTCGAAAGCGCCTACGGGCTGATGACGGCCGACTGGCATCCCCGCGCGGGCTATGCGGCGTTCTCCGCGCTGACCGCGCTGGCGGAGGGCCTGGTCGCCGACGGCATTCTCTTCGAGGAGGGGAACGACCACGACGGCGCGGCACGGTTCGCGTTCCGCGTCAGGAGTCCGGCGGGCGCGGCGCAGCGGCGCATCGTCCTCTTCGGTTGGGACGGTCTCGATGTCGCCGTCGAGCCGGTGCGCGTGAAGACCGATGCGGCGCGCGCCGAGACCGTTGATCTCATGGGCAACCGCCGTGTGCTGCCGGTTGCGGATGGTACGGTTGTCTGGACGCCGGGCGTCCTGCCGACGGCACTGGCGCTGGAAGGGGCCGAGATGGCGGATGCGACGGCTTCCGCCCGCCGTCCGCGTGCGCCGAAGACGGTCTCGCACGCGCCCGTCACGGTCACGCTTGACACGGTCGGGGCGATGCGCCAGTACTACGAGGCCGACCCCGACCCTGCGTCCGTCGTGCGGCTTTGGAAGGACGCGAACGACCTCTCCGCCGTCATTCGCTATGCGCGCGCCGGCGATTCGTTGGCCGTGGACATTGACGTGACGGACGACATTGACGCCGCGCCGCGCGCGGCGTTCGGGGCGGAGGACGGCGATTCGGCGGCCGTCGAGATCCGCGATTCGGACGGCAACGTGCGCCGCACGTGGGCGACGCGTCTCGGACGGGAGGGAACGCACACGCGCTACCGCGCTGAGATTCGCCTGCCGTCCGGAGGTGGCGTGGCCGCACGGACGCTCGTCTACGAGAACGACGGTCTTGGCGCGGACGGCTATCTTCACCATGACTGGATTGACTTCTAAAGGCGTTTGACATGATGATTCTTTCTTCGCTTCTTTTCGCCGCGACCGTTTCCGCGCAAGGCACGAATCCGGCGGCTGTCTCGTTTGACGTGCCGGCGGGCGCAATCGGCGTGAGCGTCGATGCGGCGGCGGAAGTCGGACCGATCAAGCCGATGAACGCCGTGAACAACGGCCCGACGAGGGGTGCGGACGGTTCGTTCCGCTGGTTCAAGGGGGCGCGCATTCCGTTCGCCCGCACGCATGACGCGAACTTCTCCGACGCTTACGGCGGCCCCCATACGGTGGACGTCCACGTCGTATTCCCGAACTTCGACGCGGACGAGACGGATCCCGCGAACTACGACTTCGCCTGCACCGACAGGTATCTCGGCGAGATTCGCGCCGCCGGGAGCGAGATATTCTATCGCCTCGGCGCGAGCATTGAGCATCAGGCGCGGAAATACGGGACGCGTCCGCCCAAGGACTTCGCGAAATGGGCGCGAATCTGCGAACGCATCATTCGCCACTACAACGAGGGCTGGGCGGACGGCTTCCGCTGGGACGTCCGTTACTGGGAGATCTGGAACGAGGCCGACCTCGATGCGGACGACGCGGCGGACAAGCGGTGCTGGGGCGGCACGGAAGCGGAATACTTCGACTTCCATGAAATTGCCGCGAAGCACCTGAAGGCGGCGTTCCCCCACCTGAAGATCGGCGGCCCGGCGCTTGCCTACCGCGAGGACTGGGGACGGCGGTTCATTCGCGAGATGGCGCGCCGCCGCGTGCCGATGGACTTCTTCTCGTGGCACTGCTACACGAGCAAGATCGGCCCGACGAGTGACATCCGCACGCGCGCCCGTTGGGTGCGGGAGGCGCTGGACGAAGCCGGCTACAGGCAGACGGAATCGATCCTTGACGAATGGAATGCCACGCCGCACTGGACGAACGACCGCCGAGAGCTCGGGCCGTTCATGGGTTCGCCGCGCGGCGCGGCCCTGGTCGCGGCGATCATGAGCGCGATGCAGGACGACCGCGTGGACATGCTCATGTACTACGACGCAAGTCCAGGCACGGTCTACAACGGGCTCTTCTCGCTCTACGGCGGCCAGCCGCGTGCGCCCTACTTCGCCCTGTTCGCGTGGGGGCGGCTCGCCGCGCTCGGTACGCAAGTGAGGACGACCGTAGTCGGATCGTCCGATGCCTACGCGACGGCGGCGAAGGGCGCGAAGGGCGACCTCGCCCTGCTCGTCACGCGCTATGACGAGAACGGCAACTGGCATCGTACGGAAAAGGACGTGCGCGTCTCGGTCAAGGGGCGTCCGCTCCGCACGGCACGCGTCCACGTGGTCGATGACGACCTCCTTTACACCGAAGTGCCGTGCGAGATCGCGGCGGACGGTTCGCTCGTCTTGCGCCTCGCCCCGGCGTCATTCGCGTTCATCGAAATCGAGCCGGAAAACAAACGACCCGCTCTGGACGCGAAACTTGCGGACTACGTGCGGGCGTTCAATGCGGCGGATGACGAATGCTACACGAACACCATTCCGAACGCGGCGGCGGAGGCGTTTCTCCTGAAGAACGCGCCGCGCTTCGAGTGCCCCGACGCGGACATCGAACGAACCTACTACTTCCGCTGGTGGACCTACCGCAAGCACCTGCGCCACACGCCGGAGGGGTGGGTCGTCACGGAGTTCCTTCCGAATGTCGGCTGGGCGGGGCGGTACAACACGATCAGCTGCGCACTCGGCCATCACTTTCGCGAAGGCCGCTGGCTGCGCGACCGCACGCCGCTCAAAGACTACGCGGCGTTCTGGCTGCGTCCGAAGGACGGCGGTCGCCTGAACGGGCCGGGCGCGTATGTCAACTGGATTGCCGACTCCGTGCTGAAGCTCGCCGAAATGGAAGGGGACATCGCGCATGCGACGAATCACCTGACGGCGCTCGTGCGGAACTACGAGACGTGGGAGAAGGGTTGGAACTGCCGCGTCTTCCCCGGCACGGGCACGTTCCCGATGGGACTGAAGGACGGACTCTTCGAGACGACGTGCAACTACGAGGGATCCGAACTCGCGCTCGCGGGCGACGGGGCGCGTCCGCTCGTGAATGCGGCGATGTGCGGCGAGGCGCGGGCGATTGCCGCGCTTGCGACAGAAGCGGACGACGCGGACACGGCGGTGCGGTTTACGGCGAAGGCGGCGGCGTTGGCGGCGGCGGTCAAGGCGCGGCTGTGGGATGCGGAACGGAGCTTCTTCATGACGGTCGCGACGAATGGCGTGCGCGGCACGGTGAAGGAGCTGCACGGCTATGCGCCGTGGTACTTCGGCCTCGACCTGAAGGGCTACGAAGCCGCGTGGAAACCGTTCGCCGATTCGGACGGATTCGCCGCGCCGTGGGGGCTCACGTTCCCCGAACGGCGCACACCCGGCTTCGCGATTTCCTATGCGGGCCATCCCTGCCAGTGGAACGGCCCGTCGTGGCCGTACGCGACCTCGATTGCGCTCTCGGCGCTCGGCGAGGCGCTGCGCGTCGGCACGGCGGGGGCCTTGACGGCGGCGGACTTCACCGCGGCGCTTCGCCGCTACGCCGCCGCCCACGTGCGCCGCACGGGCGACGGGCGCATTTTGCCGTGGATTGACGAAGTGCAGAATCCCGACACGGGCGACTGGATTTCGCGCACGATGCTCGCGCGCGACCCAAGGAACCGCATCCCGGAGCGCGGCAAGGACTACAACCATTCGACCTTCTGCGACCTTGTGCTGGGCGAACTGGTCGGCATCCGTCCGCAGCGGGACGGTTCGTTCGTCGTCGCGCCGCTGTTCCCGCCGGCGTGGGCGTATCTGCGCGTCGAGGGCGTCCGCTGGCGCGGGCACGACCTTTCGGTCATCTGGGATCGCGACGGCACACGCTATGGCCTCGGCACGGGGCTGTTCGTCCTCGTCGACGGAACGGTCGCCGCACGCGCTGCCCGCCTCTTGCCTATCCAAGTTCGCGCACGCGCTTTTCGAGGCGCGGCAGGCGCACGGTGAACGTCGTCCCCTCGCCGGGGGCCGATACCGCGTCGATCGTGCCGCCGTGGTCGCGCACGATGCGCTTCGAGATCATGAGCCCGAGGCCCGTGCCTTTCTCCTTCGTCGTGCGGTAGGGCTCGAAGAGGTGCGCCAGCTGCTCGGCCGACATGCCGAGGCCCGTGTCGCGAAACGCGACGGCGACTGTCTCGTCGTCCGCCGACAGGGTGATCGTGATCGCGCCGCCGTCCTTCATCGCCTCCAGCGCGTTCTTGATGAGGTTGAAGAAGACCTGCTCGATCTGGTTCGCGTCGAGCGCGACCGCCGGCAGGGCGGCGGGCACGTTGAGCGTGACGCGGATCTTGCGTTCGACGAACTGCTCGCGCAGCGTGTCGAGGCAGCGCTTAAGCGGCTCGACCGGCGAGCCGGGCCGGAGGTTCGGGCGGTGCGGACGGAGCGCGGCGAGGAAGTCGCGGATGATGCCGTCGAGCCGCTTGACCTGCTGCATGCAGGTCTGGATCGTCTCCTTGTCCGTCGGGTCGCGCTCGATGAGCTGGAGCGAAAGCGAGATCGCGTTCAGCGGGTTGCCGATCTCGTGGGCGACGCCGGCGGCGAGATCCTGCACGGCCTTCGTCGCGCCCGCGCGCAGCTCCTCTTCGGTGCGGGCCTTCTCGGCCGTGATGTCGCGGATGTAGACGATCGTGCCGGACTGCAGCGGAATCGTCTGGAGCTCCAGCGCGCGGCGTTCCGGGTAGGAGACGGCGATTTCGCGCTTCGAGCCGACGCCGAGGGGAATGTCGAGCGCGCGGAGTGCGTCGGCGGGGTCGGCGCCGAGCAGGGTCTCCGCCGCCGGGTTGAAGCGCGTCACGACGCCGGTCTCGTCGAGGACGACGATGCCGCGGTCGATTGCGTCCAGCAGCGTGTCGACGGATTCGAGCTCCTTCGACATGAGGAGATACTGCTCGCGCAGATGCCCCGCATCCAGCTTGCCGATGTGCCGACGAACGCCGCGAAAGAAGTCCTTCATAACTTCTTCCCTCTTCCTTTTTACTTTTTCCTTAAATCGATCACGCGCTTGATCTTGCCTTCGCTGCGCGGCAGGGAGCCGGGCTCGACGAGCGTGATCTTCGGCGAGAGGCCGATGATCTGCTTGACGGCGGCGAAGACCTTCTTGCGCAGGGCCTCGATCTCGCGGATGTTGTCCGAGAATGCCTCCGGCTTCAGCTCGACCTTGATCTCGAAGAGGTCCAGCGTCTCTGTCGGCGTGAGCAGGATCTGGTAGTGCGGCTCGACCTCGGCCACGGAGAGAAGGGCGGTCTCGACCTGGCTCGGGAAGAGGTTCACGCCGTGGACGATCAGCATGTCGTCCGACCGCGCCTTGATGCGGTCCATCCAACGGATGGTGCGGCCGCACGCGCACGTCTCGGCGTGGAGCGTCGTCAGGTCGCGTGTGCGGTAGCGGATCATGGGCGTGCCGAAGCGGTCGAGCGTCGTGAAGACGAGCTCGCCCTCCGTGCCGTCCGGCAGGACCTCCAGCGTCTCGGGGTCGATGACCTCCGGGTAGTAGTGGTCCTCGAAGATGTGGAGGCCCCGGCAGTGTCCGCACGAGCCGGCGACGCCGGGCCCGGAGATCTCGGTGAGGCCGTAGATGTCGTGCGCGACGATGCCCGTCGCCTCCTCGATCTTCGCGCGCATCTCGTCCGTCCATGGCTCGGCGCCGAAGATGCCGTGGCGCAGCCGCGTGTCGCGGCGGAAGTCGATGCCGAGCTTGCGGGCGATCTCGATGATGTGCAGGAAGTAGCTCGGCGTGCAGGCGATGGCGGTCGAGCCGAGGTCCTTCATGAGCATGAGCTGCTTCTCGGTGTTGCCGGCCGAGGTCGGGAGCACCGCGCAGCCGAGCGTCTCGCCGCCGTAGTGGAGGCCGAGGCCGCCGGTGAAGAGCCCGTAGCCGTAGCTGACCTGCAGGACGTCCTCGTCGGAGAGGCCGAACATGACGAGGCAGCGCGCCGCCGCGTCCGCCCAGACGGCGATGTCGTTCTTCGTGTTCGGGATGCAGATGGGCTTGCCGGTCGTGCCCGACGAGCAGTGGAAGCGGACGATCTCCTTCATCGGCGCGGCGGTGAGGCCGAGCGGATACTCGTCGCGGAGATCCGTCTTCTTCATGAAGGGGAACTTCGCGAGGTCGGCGAGCGTGACGAGGTCGCGGGGCTTCACGCCTTTCTCGTCGCAGCGGCGGCGGAAGAGCGCGACGCGCTCGTATTCGTAGGGGATGAGCTTCTGGAGCTTCGCGAGCTGGCGCGCCTGGAGTTCGGCGCGCGGCAGGTAGTCATTTGCTGAGATTGGGTTCATTGGCTTTGTCGATTGTCTTTTGTCGGTTGTCAATTTCCTTCAGCAGTCGCTTCATCTCGGCGTCGGTTCCGATGGTGATGCGTAGGCGGTCGCCCGTCTTCGGGCCCTTGAAGTAGCGCACGAAGACGTTCTTCGCCTTCAGCGCGGCGAAGAGCGTGGCGGCCTTCTGCGGACGCGGCGGCTTCGCGAAGACGAAGTTCGATTCGGACGGTATGACGTCCCAGCCGCGCGCGGCGAGTTCCTTCGCGAACCACGTGCGCGTCTTCACGACCTTCGCGACGTTCGCCTTCATCCACGCCTGATCCTTCACGGCGGCGAGGGCGACGGCCTGGGCGACGGCGTCGACGTTGTACGAGTCCTTGATCTTGTAGAGCGCGGCGATGAGCGGCTTCGGGCCGATGCAGTAGCCGACGCGGAGCCCCGCGAGCGAATAGCTCTTCGAGAACGTGCGCATCACGAGGACGTTGCGGTTCCGGGGCGCGGTCGCGAGGGCCATGCAGTTGCCGCGCGCGAAGTCGGCGTACGCCTCGTCGACGAGAACGACGCCATGAAACTTCTTCGCAAACGCCGCAATCGCGTCCGGCGCGCGGAACTCGCCCGTCGGCGCGTTCGGGTTCGTCAGGAGGAAGAGCGAAACGTTCGGCGGAAGGTGCGCGGCCTGGGACGCGAGGGACGTGGGACAAGAGGGGCTTGAGCCTTCAAGGCCAGCCCATTTCACGTTTCGGATTGCCGCGAGGGTCTTGTAGAGCGAGTAGCTCGGATCGAGCGAGCCGATTGCCTCGTCGTCCTCGACGAACGCCTTGGCGGCGAGGGCGAGAATCTCGTCCGATCCATTGCCGACGAAGACGCGGTCGGGCGTCGTGCCGTTCAGCTGCGCGAGCGCGTCGCGGAGGTCGGCGAACACGGGGTCGGGGTAGCGGCGGAGGCGGTCGAGGTCAAACGCCTTCAAGACCTTCGCGCACGCCGGCGAGGGCGGGTAGGGGTTCTCGTTCGTGTTGAGCTTGACGACGTCCGTCGCCTTCGGCTGTTCGCCGGGGACGTACGCCGCGAGCCTGCGGACATGTCGGGCAATCATCATAGGGCGCGTATTATAGTCTTTTTCGCGCGCGCGCGCAAACGTGCGGGCCCTACTTGCGTTCTCGCGGCGGATTCGGTATAATACGCGCCAATAAATTTTTCCCACAGGAAGAAAGTAGAGGTAGATAAAAATGGGTACTGGTCGCACACTCCGCAAGGAATCTCACGTTCGTCCGTGCAAGACGCCCGCCGGCAAGGCGCGCAAGTCGAAGGCGCAGCGCGCGCGTCTCGTCAAGTTCGGCATGGACGCCGAGAAGGTCGCTCTCATGGGCGACGAAGACGTCCGCGTCCTCGTGCAGCGTCCGACGGTCGTCAAGAAGCTCGTCGCCAAGAAGGCGAAGTAATGACGTTCGTCAGCTGTTCCGTCCCGGAACGGTTCGTGAATCCCCTCTTCGAGGTTTTCGATGGAGGGGACTTCATTTTGTCCTCCTACCGTGACATCGAGGAGGATTTCACGCGGATGCGGATCTACTTCGAGGATCCGTCCGCGACCGAGGCCGCGAAGACGTGCCTGAAGGCCGCGCTGGACATCGTGGGCATCGACGCGCCCATCGAGGTGGGCGAAATCGCCGACGAGGACTGGAAGCTCGCCTACCGCCGCCATTTCAAGACGGAGAACGTTGGGCGTCGGCTCGTGACCGTGCCGGCGTGGGAGAAGGTGCCCGACGGCGACCGTGTGCCGATCGTGCTGGATCCCGGCATGGCGTTCGGCACGGGCAAGCACGAGACGACGCGCGCCTGCCTCGAGTATATCGATGCGCTCGCGCCGGTCGACTCGTTCCTTGACATGGGGTGTGGTTCGGGCATCCTGTCCATCGCGGCCGCGAAGCTCGGCTGCGGCGCGGTGACAGGCTTTGACGTCGACCCGGAGGCGGTCGACGCCTCGCGCGAAAACGCGGCGGCGAACGGCGTCTCGGTCACGTTCTTCAAGTATGGCCTCGGCGCGAACGTGAAGCGCGACCTCGGCACGGCCGACCTCGTCGTCGCGAACATCCTCGGCCCTCTGCTCATTCGCTTTGCGGACGAAATTGCGCCGTGCGCGACGCGGCACCTCGTCATCTCCGGCATTTTGACGACGCTCTATCCCGAAGTTCTCGCCGCCTACGTGGCGCGCGGCTTCGACGAGGTCTCGCGCAAGACGCTGGGCGAGTGGACGACGGGCTTGCTGCGACGGCGGCCGTGAGGTTGTGATGCTGTTCTCCCCCCTGACCCAGAAAAGGCTGCGGGCGTTTCGGCGTATCCGGCGCGCGTGGTACGCGCTATGGGCGTTGGGGGCGATTTTCGTCTTCTGCCTTTGCGCCGATTGGGTCTGCCCCTGCGACCCGCGCGCCGTCGTCGACACGGCGACGCTGGAGAAGTATCGCACGCCGGTCGTCGAAAAGACGTACGACGTGAAGACCGCGCGCTTCAGCGTGCTGGACGACGGCACGGTCGTTGACTACGAGGGCCCGGAGGAGTTGGCCTCATCCGTGCACATCCGTGACAATCCGCGGCTCAAGGAATACGAGATTCAAACGACGCGGCATCCCGGCTACACGCGCGTCTTCCTGAAGCCGAAGGATCCGCCGCAGGAGACGATGACGGTCTTGCCCGCGCCGGAGATCTCGTTTCCGTTCCGCCCGGTTCCCGAACACCCGTTCGGCATCGACGCGGGCGGACGCGACGTGTATGCGCGCGTCGTCCATGGGTTGCGCATCGCCCTGCTGTTCGGGCTTGCGCTCGCGCTGTCGGGCCTGTTCTTCGGCCTCGTCATCGGTGCGGTCGAGGGCTACTTCGGGGGCGTGACGGACATCCTGTTGCAGCGGTTCACCGAGATCTGGTCGGCGATTCCGTTCCTCTACGTCATGATCTTCATCGGCTCGACGGTCGGTCGTTCCTTTGCGGTGCTGCTCGTCTGCTACGCGATCTTCAACTGGATTGCCGTGAGCTACTACATGCGCGCGGAAGTCCTGCGCCTCCGCCGCCGCACGTTCGTCGAGGCGGCGAAGGTGAGCGGCTTCTCGTCCGTGCGCATCATCTTCGGGCACATCCTCCCAAACGCCCTGACGCCGCTCATTACGCTTTTCCCGTTCCTCCTGATGGGCGCGATCGGGTCGCTCGCGGCCTTGGACTTCCTCGGCTTCGGCTTGCCGCCGATGACGCCGTCGTGCGGCGAGCTTCTGCAGGAGGCCCAGCAGTTCCGTTTTGCGTGGTGGCTCGTCCTCTTCCCGTCGCTGGCGCTCTTCGTCGTGATGCTGCTGACGGTGTTGGTCGGCGAGGGGCTGCGCGACGCCTTTGACCCGCGCCAGACGGCACGGCTCGAATAATGGCGGAAAACGAGAGAGCGCAGCCGCCGGTCGTCCTGCTGTTCAAGTCGTCGCTCTTCGAACTGAGCAACGACATGATGAACGGCATCTTCGACTACGCCCGCCAGCGCGGTTGGCAGGTTCAGCTGATCGAGCACGGCGCCGCGCGGCGGGACACGTGGGAGGTCGCGCCGTCGAAGTCGCCGGCCGAGGTCGTGCGTCAGGCGCTCGCGTTCTGGAATCCGGTCGGTTGCCTTGTCGAGCTCGGCACGGAGTCCATCGCCTACTTGCCGCAGATGTTCGACGCGCGGACGACCGTCTTTCTCGACATCTCGCCGAAGGACATGGAAGGCGAATGGCTCTGCGTGTCGAGCGATTCCGAGGCGGTCGTCCGCTGCGCGGCGAAGGAGCTGCTGTCCTTCGGCTGGCGGCACGCCGCCATCGTGCCGAGCGTCCACCGGCGGCGCACGTGGAGCATCGAGCGGGAGGAGGCGTTCGTCTCCGTCATGCGGCAGGGCGGATGCGACGTGTCGGTGTTCGCCTGTCCGCATGCGGAGTCGGGCGAACAGGCGTATCTGGACGAGCTCAAGGCCTGGCTCATGCGTCTGCCGCGTCCGTGCGCCCTGTTCGCCGTGAACGACCTGATCGGACGGCAGGTGCTGGCGATGGCGAAGAGCGCGGGGATTGACGTCCCGCGCGAGCTGGCGGTGGTCGCGGTGGACAATGACGCGCGGATCTGCGAACACACGGTGCCGACGCTCTCGTCCGTGCAGCAGGACATGAGGGCGGCGGGATTCCTGGCTGCGAAGCTGCTGGACGCGCGGCTGGCGCATCCGCGTCGGCGGCTCGAAAGCGTCCGCTTCGGCCTGGTCGGGCTTGTGCGTCGCGCGTCCTCCAGCCGCGGCGGCTGCGGCGACCGGCGCGTCGCGATGGCGCTGGAGTTCATCCGCGTCCACGCGTGCGAGGGAATCTCGTCGGCGGATGTCGCGGCGCAGTTCGACTGCAGCCGCCGCTTTCTGGATCGCGTGTTTGCGCGCGTGACCGGACGGACGCTCCTGGCGGAGATCCAGCGCGTGCAGGTCGAGGCCGTCCGTCAGGTCCTGCGGCAGTCGCCGGCGATGAAGCAGTATGCGCTCGCCGACGCCTGCGGGTTCGCGTCCCCGGAAGACCTCCGCCGTGTCTTCAAGAAGGTCACGGGCCAGACGATTGGCGCATGGCTGAAGCGCGGATCAGCCTCTCGTTGAACGCGCCGGTGGCGATTGGCGGTGGCCGTGTGGCTTGGCCTTCGCCTGGAGCGCGTCGCGCTGGGAGCTCGCGATGTGGCGCTTCAGCCAGAGGGCCGCGTCGGCGGCGTCGCCCCGGCGGCAGGCCTTCAGGATCTCGCAGTGGTAGCGCCAGGCGTTCGCGACGTGCCGGAGCGTGCGCTGGTGCGAGTGCGTGCCGAAGAACTGGTTGCGGCGGTAGGTGTTGGCGATGATCTTCTCCGCGAGCGCGTTGCCGCTCACGCGCAGCAGCAGCTGGTGGAACGCGAGGTCTTCGGTCAGGAAGTCCGCCTCCGGCTGACCGGTCATGACGGACATCTTCGCCTTGCGCATCGCGAGAATCGCGCGGTACATGCGCTTGCCGTGCTGCTCCAGCTCGGCGAGGTCGCGCTTCGTGAGGTTCGGGACGGCGCGTTCGAGCAGGGCGGACTCGATGGCGGAGCGGATCTCGTAGGCGTCGCAGACGTCCTTGGCGCCGAACCCCGTGACGTAGGTGCCCGACTTGACGACCTGGTAGAGCACGCCCTCCTCCACGAGCCGCCGGACGGCCTCGCGCATCGGCGTGCGGCTGACGCCGCAGGCGGCGGCCAGCGAGGGCTCGGAAAGCTTCTGGCCGGGCTTCAGCTCGCCGCGCGTCAGCATGTCCGTCACGAAGGCATAGGCCTTCTCGTTCAGGTTGTCCTTCTTGTCCGAATGCGTCATGGCGGACATTATAGCAAAAAATTGGTGGGCCCGCGCTTGACTTGCATACAAGATTATGCGATAATGTCCGCAACTTGTATGCAAGAGGGAGATTCGATGAATTCATGCACGACAGTCGGCAAGATCCTGAGGGCGCGCATCCTTGCGGCGCTCTCGGCGGTCGGGCCGGGCATCTTCGCGATCGGCTACACGATCGGGACGGGCTCCGTCACGTCAATGGCCAAGGCCGGCGCCGACCACGGGCTCGGCCTCCTCTGGGTGCTCGCGCTGTCGTGCCTCTTCTCCGGCGTGCTGATGACGGCCTACGGGCGCTTCGCCGCCGTGACGGGCGAGACGACGCTGCATGGCCTCGTGCGCTTCCTGCCCGGCGGCCAGGTTCTCGCGGCGCTCGTCTTCCTCGGCGTCGTCCTGGGGCAGTACACGTGCCTCGGCGGCATCATGATGCTCACGTCCGGCGCGATTCGGGAGGCGTTCGGGCTGGATCTCGGCGTCTTTCCGATTGCCGTCTGCCTCATGGCGGTGATGGTCGCGCTCATGATGGTCGGGCGCTATGCGTTCTTCGAGAAGGTGCTGGCGTTCTTCGTCTTCCTGATGGCGCTCACGTTCGTCGTCTCGGTCTTCGTGACGTGGCCGGACGCGGCGACGGTGCGGCGCGCGCTGCCGCCGACGCTGCCGACGGACGGCGCCTCGCTCCTGATGCTCGCGGCGTTCGTCGGCACGACGATGGCCGCGCCGACGTTCGTGACGCGTCCGCTCCTTGTGCGCGAGAAGGGCTGGGACGCGCGTGCGCTCGGCGTCGAGCGACGCGACGCGGCCGTGTCGGCGACGCTGATGTTCGTCATCTCCGGCGCGATCATGGCGGTCGCGATGGGTGCGCTCTTCGCGCAGGGCAAGGGCATCGAGAGGATCCTCGACATGGCGGCGACGCTGGAGCCGCTGGTGGGGCGCTTCGCCGTCGCGTTCTTCATGGTCGGCACGCTCGCGGCGGGGCTGTCGTCCGTCTTCCCGATCCTGATGGTCGCGCCGCTCCTGATCGGCGACTGGAAGGACGGCAAGATGGAGACGCAGACGCCGCTCTTCCGCATCGTCTGCCTCGTGGCGGCCGCGTGGGGGCTTGTCGTGCCGGCTCTTGGGGGCGATCCCGTGGCGGTCACGATCGCCGCGCAGATCTCGAACGTCTTCGTGCTGCCGCTCACGGTCGCGGCGATTCTTGTCCTCCTGAACCGAAAGTCCGTTATGGGCGCGCACCGTGCGGGGTGGGGGCTGAACGCGCTGCTCGTCGCGGCGCTGGCCTTTTCCGCCGTGGTCGCCCTGACGGGCGCGAAAGCCCTTGTCGGGCTGGTGTCGAACTGAAAGGAAACAGCATACAGTCATGAAAGAAGAAATCATCAAGTCCGTGCGTGACCGCAAGGTCATCGCCATCATTCGCGGCTATGCGCCGGATGTCTGCCTCCGCCTGGCCGAGGCGTATGCGCAGGGCGGCCTTGGGCTCGTCGAGGTGACGTTCAACCAGAAGGCGCCGGAGACGTGGAAGGACACGGCGGCGGCGATCGCGGCGATTCGCGCGCGCTTCGCGGGCGTCTTGCGCGTGGGCGCGGGCACGGTGCTGACGGCCGAGCAGCTGACGCTCTGCGAACAGGCGGGCGGCGAATACATGATCACGCCGAACGTGAACGTCGAGCTGATCCGGGACTGCGTGCGGCGCGGACTGGTCGCGCTGCCGGGGGCGCTGACGCCGAGCGAGGCGGTGGCGGCCTTTGACGCGGGGGCGAGCTTCGTGAAGATCTTTCCGGCGGGCTCGCTCGGCCCGGGCTACGTGAAGGCGCTCGTTGCGCCGCTTTCGCACATCCCGTTCCTGGCCGTCGGCGGCATTTCGCCGGACAACGCGGCGGACTTCCTGCGGGCGGGTTGCGTCGGCGTGGGCGTCGGCGGCAACCTAACGAACCGCGACTGGATTGCCGCCGGGGCGTGGGACAGGATCGCCGACGTCGCGCGGCGCCTCGTCGCGGCGTGCGCCGGCTGAGGCGCACGCCTGTCCTCAAACTTTACAACCGTTTTTATTGTCTCACACGAAGTCTTTGGTGTTGGGGACGTTTTGAGGTCTGTCCCCCACGATATCTGTCCCCACGATATCTAACGCCAAGCCCGCGACAATCTTATTTTGAACGTTGGGTGGGTTGTCGGATGACGAAGAATATGAGATAATATGGGGTGCAGAAACCCTATGTTATTGAAAAATATATGGTTTGTAAACCTAATCAAAAACGGATGATAAGATGAATAATCGTGCAATTCAGGCTGTCTATGATATCTCCGACAAGCTTGTCCGCGAAACGGACTGCTCGTTCCATCGCTATTTGACGGCTGAACTTGACTGGTCTGTGCGCCTCCTTGCGCTGAGCGGTCCGCGCGGTGTCGGCAAGACGACGATGTTCTTGCAGTTCCTCAAGGAGAATCCGTCCGAAGCCAAGACAGCCCTGTATGTCTCGATGGATAACCTGTGGCTGAATGCCTTGGAGATCTATGACCTCGTCAATTATCATGTGCAACATGGCGGAACGCGGATTCTGATTGACGAAATACACTATCTGCCGGATTGGCAACGTCTCGTCAAGAATCTCTACGACAATTTCAAGGAGCTGCGCATCGCCTACACGGGCTCGTCCATCCTGCGGCTTGCCGCAGGACAAGGCGACCTCTCGCGCCGACAGGTGGCCTACGCGCTGTCCGGCCTTTCCTTTCGCGAATACCTCAAGCTCGAAGGCCTTCTTGACGTTGCACCCCTGACGCTGAACGGGCTGCTCCAGGAGCATGTCGCGACGGCCGAACGCATCAGCGCACGCCTGAAGGTCATCCCTGCGTTTGAACGATACCTGAAAATCGGCTATTATCCGTTCTTTCGCGAGGATCCAAGCCATTTCACGCAACGGCTGCTGCAGGTCGTCAACCAAGCCCTTGACGTTGACTTGACGAAGACTGAAGACGTAACCCCCGAGACCGTGCGCAAGGCGCGGCGCATGCTCACGATTCTCGCCGCGTCAACGCCGCAGACGCCCAACATCACGGCCTTGTGCCGCAACCTCGAAATGGATCGGAAACTCGGCGTCAAAGTCCTTTATGCCTTGCGCAGGGCGGGGTTGCTGGGGCTTCTGGCGGAAGACGCGGAATCGCTCAAGCATCTGGGGTCGCCCAACAAGATCTTCTGCGACAATCCGAACCTGATGTACGCGCTGTCCAGCGAGCCGGACACCGGGACGATTCGCGAAGCCTTTTTCAATAACCAGGTTGGATTGCGCAACGAGCTGTCCTATCCGCGAAAGGGGGATTTTCTTGCCAACGGACAAGACCTCTTTGAAGTCGGTGGCGCGGGCAAGGGCTTCGACCAGATTGCCGGCATCCCACGCAGCTACCTTGCGGTCGATGAAACGGAAGTCGGTCGCGGAAATCGCATTCCGCTGTGGCTCTTCGGGTTTCTCTATTGAAGTCTTGGCTGTCGGGCGAGTTCCTGATCTGTCTCTCTTTTTGTTCTTGATTTGTCTCTTTACTTTCGCGCCAAAATGGTATAATACGCAATGTGAAAAAGGCGGAGGGCGCTTTCTTCACATTCACTCAAAACCAGAAAGGCTACGAAAATGAAAAGAATCATGATTGCGGGGCTGTCGGCCCTGTCGGCTTCGGTCGCGTGTGCGGCCCCTGAAGTGTCGAATGTCGTCATGACGCAGAACGCCGACCGCAGCGTCACCGTCACCTATGACCTCGCGGGCGAGGACGCGATCATCACGCTCGGCATCGAGACGAACGGCGTGCCGCTGGCGGAAGGCGAGGTCGCGAACCTCTCGGGTGACGTCAACAAGGTGATTGCCGTCGGCACGGGCAAGTCCCTGACGTGGCAGGCCACGCAGTCGTGGCCGAACCACAAGGTGGACAACGCCCGCGCCCGCGTCACGGCCTGGTCGAAGAGCGCGCCGCCGCGCTACCTTGTCATCGATCTTCTCAAGGGGAAGTCGGCGAACGCCGACAACCTAATGTCGGCCTACTATTACACAAGCGCAGAGGCCGTCCCCGGTGGTGTGACCAACATGCGCTACAAGACGACGCACATGATTCTGCGCCGTGTCGATCCGACGGATGACCTCGGTTTCGTCATGGGCGCCCATCCGAACGAGTTTGGCTATCACTCGACGCGCGAAGTTCAGCATACGGTGCATCTGACGAAGCCCTTTTACATGGGCGTCTATGAGTTCACCTACGGCTATGAATACTATCTGGTCGATGACGCCATTCCGGCGGGAAAGAGCGCGGCGCAGCCGGCCTCTGGCATGCGCTGGTATCTGCTGCACGGCACATGCACTGACTGGCCGTATGACGAAGCCAAGGATCCCGGCGGGAATGCGGCGCAGACGGCCACGTGGCTGAAGAAGATCCGCACGCGGACGGGCTTCAGGTTTGACCTGCCGACTGAAGCCCAGTGGGAATACGCCTGCCGCGCGGGCACGACGGGTGCGCTGAACGACGGCACGACAAATTTGGAAAGTTCCGAGACGGATTCTCATCTGGACGAACTGGGTCTCTACAAGGGCAATCTCGGCGACCGCACGGGCGTGGCGGAAGTCGGCTCGTTCAAGCCGAACGGCTGGGGCTTCTACGACATGCACGGCAATGTGCGCGAGTGGGTGTTTGACCGGATCGAGAACATCGGTGCGGCCGAGGCTACGGATCCCGTCAACCCGAATGTTGGGTCGGTGTCGTCCTGGAATCGCGTCTTGCGCGGAGGCTCGTGGGAAGACGATGCGAAGGACTGCCGTTCGGGCGCGCGCTCGAAAAACCTTTACATCGACAACGGCGCGCAGGGCATGACGGATGCGCGGCGCCCGTACAACGGCTTCCGCCCAATCGTCATTCTGGACTGAGGAGGAAACATGAAGTGCATTCTGAGTCTTTCATTGGCGGTTGCGGCGGTTCTCGCCGCGTCCGCCGGCACGCGCGAGCCGCCGCCGCCCGCGCCTGCCGTGTCGGCGGTTGACGTGTCCCTCGACACGCGGCTCGGCGGCACGTCCCTCGCGGCGGAGGCGGTGACGCTCGACACCGTGCTCAGCGGGTGGGACTGGTCGCCGTGGCCGGGCATCTACCTCAACACGAAGCCCTGTCGCGGCTTCTTCTTCGCCATTCGGTGACGTGCCATGAACGGTCGGGGATTGAAGGTTTTGGTGGCGGTTCTGTCGCTCGTCTGGGGCGGCGGGACCGCGCGCGCGGCGGACGTCGCGAACCGCAAGATGGTCTGGGCGCACTACGTGCCGTGGTTCGTGCCGGAGAACGCCTCGCAGATGTCGCAGCGGGTCTACGACTTTCCGCAGACGGACGTCGGGGCACATCCGCTGCGCGACGAGATCCGGCGCGCGCTCGACCAGGGCGTGGACGGGTTCTTCAACGACATGGTTGCGCACGAGGGCGGCAGGACGTCCTTCTGGGACTTGCGGCCTTACCTCGCGGCGGCCGAGGGCACGCCGTTCCAGTTCGGCATCTGCCTCGACCGTCGCGTCAGCGTCGCCCATCAGGTGAAGGAGCTTGTGCGGATGCTCTCGACCTACGGGAACCATCCGAACTACGCGCGGTGCGGCGACCGGTTCGTCGTCTGCGCCTACACCTACCGCGCCTGGACGCCGGACGAGTGGCGCGCGATTCGCGCCGGCTGTGCCGACGCGGGCTATCCGATTCACGTCGTCGCCAACATCGAGACGCCGTTCCAGGCGTTTGACGAGAAGGTCTTCGCGCCCTACGTCGGCCTGTTCGAGGGCGCGTTCCACTTCTCGATCATGGGCTGCGGACGGTCGCCGTTCAAGTCCGTCGAGACGGAGATGCGCGAGGCTGACGCCTTCTGCCGGAAGAACGGCGCGGCGTTCATGCCATGCCTGTGGCCCGGCTACTACGGCGGCTGGCTGCCCGGACGCTGCAGCTACTACCAGCCGTTTCTCGGCTTCGGCACGCTGCAGCGACGGTTCGACGCGGCGCAGGCGCTGAATGCGCAGTGGCTGCACGTGACGACGTGGAACGACCACGACGAGACGACGCTCCAGACGCGGCGGCTCGCGACGGGGAATCCGGCGATCGTGCGGGCGATGGCGCGCGCGTTTCGGGGGGAGCGTCCGGCGGAGAAGACGGATGTCGTCTTCGCCTACTTGCGCGAGAACATCCCCGGCACGGTGCTGAAGTTCGAGGCGCAGCGCCTGCCGTCGGTCGAGAAGGGCGACGTCTCGATTTCAGGCCGGCTTCTCGACGAGGACGGCGAAATCGTCGCCGGGTTGTCCGAGCGGCGGCTGGTGGACGCGGACTGGACGCGGGTCGAATGGCTCGTGCCGACGGCGAAGCTGTCAGCGTCGCACGTCCTGACGCCCGAGTTCGTCGTGCGTCTGCCGTCCGAGACGCGCGTCGTCACGCTGCCGCCGGTCTTCCAGTTTACGGGATGGCTCGCGAATCCCGAGACGGTCAAGGTTTCGATCCATGACCGCCGGCCGATCCAGAGCCGGTTTGCCCTGACGTGGCAGGACGGCATTCTCGCCGGAAAGTGCGCGTTCAAGACGGAGGTTCCCCTGAAGCGGGCCGTCCTCTATCGCAACGAGCGTCCCGTGACGGCGTTCACGCCGAATCGTTCGACAATTCTGCCCGTCTTCTTCAATGGGGAAGGCTGGCTCGACCTGCAGGTCGCGAACGGACGGATTGCGCACGCCGTCAAGAGCTTCGAGACGAACGGCGCGCCGCATTTCGCTTGGACGCCCGCCCGCCTGACGTCCAAGCTGGCGCCGTCGTGGATGAAGCATACGGCGCGCATCGAGACGGAGGCGAAGACGAAGCTCACGTTCACGGACAACCGGGCCGTCCGCACGTTCACGCCGCGCGACCTCGTGCGCTTCGGCGAGCTGCGCTGCGGCGCGGGGACGATTCGCCTTTCGCCGGACGGCACGCTCTACGACTTGCCGCCGCTCAACCAGAAGGCGGGTCGTCTGTTCGTGTCCGTTTGGGCGGCGCAACCCGCGCCGACGGACGACTTCTGGGTCGAGTTCGAGTTCGCCGACGGCACGTTTGCCGAGTCGAAGGTGCAGCAGCCGTTCGCGACGGATCGGCGTCCGATTCCGATGGCCGTCGTCGAGACGCCTGTCACGCTGGACGAGACGTCCGGCGCGTCGGGCACGCCGGACGCGCGCGTGTTCCTGACGCCGGAGGCGGCGTGGCCCGTGAAGAGGACGCGGATTGTCGTGGCCCGCGTCTCGCCGTTCGCCGTGCGGCGCGCCGCATTCGACTTCATGGGGGCGCCGCTGGCGCGTCCGAAGCTGCCGCAGCGGCAGTGGCCGATGGGGCCGTTCCGCCTGACGTGCGCGTTCACGCCACTGGCGGCGGACGGCGCGGCGCATCCGATCCTGTCCCCGAACGGCTGGAACGAGGGGCCGTCGCTGACGCTCGCGTCGGACGGACGGCTCGTCGCCGCGTTCGCGGGCGGGGAGGGCGCGTCGGCGTTCGCCTGCGAGGTCAAGACCGCCGCGCCGCTTGTGCGCGGACGCCGCGTGCGCCTCACGCTGGTGAACGACGGACGGCAGTTCCGCCTGCTCGTGGACGGCGTAGAGGCTGGATCGTGCGCAGTGCCGCCCGTGCGCGTCTACGGCAACTGCTCGCCCGCGCTCGGCCCGGGCGTCAACGGCGACAAGCCGTCCGTCGGGCTGCTGCACGACCTCGCGTTCGCGGGCGATCCGAACGTTGTGCTGGCGGCGGAGGAGCTGCGGCTCGCGCCGCTTTTCACCGACGGCCTGGTGTTCGCGGAAGGCAAGCCCGTGCGCCTCTTCGGCACGGGGCTCGGCGCCGTGTCCGCGACGTTTCGCGGGCGGACGGCGAAGGCCGTCTCGTCCGGCGGCGTGTGGACGGTCGACCTGCCGGCGGGGACGGCGGGCGGCCCGTTCGAGCTGACGGTTCGGCTGGGTGCGCAGACGCGCGTGCTGAAGAACGTGTGCGTGGGCGAGGTCTATCTCATGGCGGGCCAGTCGAACATGCAGTTCGCGCTGTCGCGGTCGCGCGTGCGTCCGGCCGACTATGCGAACGAGCCGTTGCTGCGGTGCTTCACCGTCTCGCGCGTCGAGCCGGGGACGGACTTCACGTCCGCCGACGGCTGGCGGGTCTGCGCCTCGAACGAGGTCTCGCGGTGGTCGACGCTCGCCTACCTGTTCGGCTTGGAGCGCGTGCGGCAGACGGGCAAGCCCGTCGGCCTGGTCGTCTGTGCGCAGGGTGCGTCGGCGCTGCAGAGCTGGCTGCCGGCGGGCGTCTGCACAGACCCGGCCGGGCAGATTGCGAAAGCCGACGGACATGGCGACTTCACGCATCCGGTCTATTCGACGTGGAACGGCCCCGGCTTCCTGTACGCGAAGATGTTCGAGACGGTCGTGCCGTTTGCGTTCTCGCGCGTCGTGTGGTATCAGGGCGAGAGCGACACCGGCCCCGGCGGCGCGCGCTATTACGCGCCGCTCTTCAAGGCGCTCGCCGAACGGTGGCGGGCCGACTTGCGCGACGCCGCGCTGCCGTTCTCGCTCGTGCAGATTGCCGACCTCGCGGCGCGGGACGACGCGCGGTGGCACGGTGTGCAGGAGGCGCAGGCGCGCGCGGCGGAAATCGTCCCGCACGTCACGCTCGTGAAGTCCGCCGACATCTCGACCAAGGCCGACATCCATCCGCCGGACAAGGCCGCGCTGGCGAAACGCCTGTCCGACAGCATCGAAGCAACGAGCACAGGGGGAAAGAAATGAAGAAGATGTTGAAGACGCGTTCGCTTGTCTCAGTCGGGCTCGTGCTGCTGTCGGGCTTCGCCGGCGCGGCGGCGGAAGGGCCTCGTGTCGTGGCCGTGCCGCCCGCCGCCGCCGTGCGCGACCTCTGCCGGACGGCCGACGGCGAGATCCGCCACTACGGCTGGAAGACGGTCGGCGGCGAACGGCGCCGCGTCTACGTCGCGTCGCGGGACGAGGGGACGAACTGGACGTTCCGGGTCGCGGCGCGCGGAGACGTCGGCGCGATGGCGAGGAGCCCGTGGCGCGACGAGTGGATCTGTTTCGCCGACGAGGGGCCGGAACGCGAGACGGTGTTCGTCCGCTCGAGGACGGGCCCCGGCGACACAAGCCCCGAACGCCGCCGCCTCGGCTGGCGGCGGCAGGAGCTGCGCCAGCTGGTTGCGCTGAAGGCGCGGCGGCGGTGGGTCGCGGCGTTCTCGGACGTGCGGTGCGAAGGCGGCGCGTGCTACCGCGCGGCGGTCGCGCTGTCGGACGACGACGGCGACACGTGGCGCTACGTCCCGGTGCCGCCGCTGAAGGACGTGCCGCGCTTCGGGCCGGGCGACCGGCGGCCGCGCTGGTACAACGACGGCTGCGAGCCGTCCGTCGTCGAGCGGAACGACGGCTCGCTGCTCATGGCCCTGCGCACGAGCGGCGGGCACCATGCGTTCAGCGAGTCGCGGGACGGCGGCGAGACGTGGAGCGAGCCGCGCGAAAACCCCGCGTTCTGGGCGACGAACACGATGCCGCTCCTCTTCCGCCTGAAGGACGGACGGCTGCTCTTCGTCTGGAACAACACGGCGCCGCTGCCGACACGCGACGCGGCGGAGTCCCCCGAACTTTCGACCGGCGAACGTGCGGGCGTCTGGGAGACGGTCTTCACCAACCGCGACGCGCTGCACGCGGCGATTTCGGACGACGACGGGCGGACGTGGCGGGGCTTCCGCGAGATCGCCCTGACCGAGCCGCGCAACGCGCCCGACTTCCGGGAACTCGGCAACGACCCGGACGACGAGCACGACAAGTCCGTGCACCAGACGCAGGCGCTCGAACTGCGCGACGGCACGGTGCTGGTCGCCTACGGACAGAACTCGTCCGCGCGGCGGCTTGCGCGGTTCGACCCCGACTGGCTGCTCGAGACGACGCGGACGGAGGACTTCCGCCACGGGCTCGGCGGGCTCTCGAACCATCTCTACCTGAAGTCGCTGTCGGGCGGCTGGCGCGGCTGGGCGGGGCACTGCGCCTGGAACCGGCTGCCGGGGGCCGTCCTGACGCGCGACCCCGACACGGACGAGGGGAAGGGGAGCGTCCGCGAGGTCCTGCAGCTCTGCCGCATCCCCGACCCGCGCCTCGTCTCGGATCGGCAGGGCGTGGCCTGGAACTTCCCGGCGGCGCGGACGGGGGCGGTCGAGGTCGACTGCCGCATCGACGGCGCGGGCTTCCGGCTGACGCTGACCGACCACTGGATCAATCCGTGCGACGAGTACAGCCCGCCGCGCGCGCCGGTGTCGTGGACGGTCACGCGGGAGACGCTGGGCGAAGGGTGGCACACGCTGCGCGGCACGTGGAACGGCGGGACCGGGCGCGCCGAGCTGACCTGCGACGGACGCACGCTCGCCACGGCGACGGTTCGGTCGCTGCCGCCGTTCGGGTTCTCCTACCTGCACCTCCAGACGCTGGCCGAAGGGCTCGACGCGAAGGGGACTTACTTCCGCTCCTTCCGTGCGATGGCCACCAGCCCCCTGTCGCCGCGCGTGGCGCGCGCAGGGCGGGCGAATTGTGGTATAATTCACGCACCAAGGACATTCTGACATGGACAAGAAGCTCTACATCAACCCGCCGCTCGTGAACCGGGCGTACGACTGGAAGAAGGGCCCGCAGCCCAAGACGCGCGCGGCCCTCGACAAGTTCTTCAACTCGCCGGCGATCAACCGGGTGAAGGATCAGATTTGCGAGATGGGCCGCCGCATCTACGCGCGCGGCTACACCGACGGCAACGGCGGCAACCTCTCCGTGCGCGTCGGCGAAGACCTCGTGCTCTGCTCGCCGACCCTCTGCTGCAAGGGCTTCATGACGCGCGAGGACATCTGCCTCGTCGACATGAGCGCCGGCCAGCTCTGCGGCTACCGTCCGCGCACGTCGGAGGTGAAGGTGCACATCGCGATGATGAAAACGGCCGGCTGGAACGCCTGCGTCCACTGCCACCCGCCGCACTGCAACGCCTTCCTCTTCGCGGGGCAGGTGCCGCCGAACGGCATCAACCCCGAGGCGGACATCTTCTTCAACCAGATCCCGCTCGCGCCGTACGGCACGCCGGGGACGGACGAGGTCGCGGCGAACGTCGCGAAGATGTCGCAGAAGTCGAACGTCGTCTTCATGGAGAACCACGGCATCGTCTGCGGCGCGCGCGACATCGAGGAGGCCGAGTGGTTCGCCGAGAACGCCGACGCCTACTGCCAGGTGCTGCTCCTGGCGGCAGGGCACGGCGCGAAGCTCCAGCAGGTCGGCCCCAAGTCCGTGAAGGACTTCCTCGCGATCCGCCGGGCGATGGGCCTCCCGGTCGACCCGAAGCAGGCGCTCTACAACACGCACCGCTTCAACGGCTACAAGATGGGCGTCGCGTCGAAGTGACGCGCGAGCATTCGGACGTGGACAGCCGGACGTTTCCCGTGTCCCTGACGGATCTGGGGGTCGTCTCGGCCCTCGGTTGCGGCGTCGCGGAGACGGAGCGCAACCTCTTCGGCACGAGCAACTCGACGATGGAGGAGTTCACGGCGAACCCCGACCGCATCGACATGGCGTATCCCGCCGCGTATGTCAAGGCGAAGGGCGGCTTCGGCGGCCCCGCGTGGTGCGTCTCGACGGCGTGCTCGTCGTCCGCGAAGGTCTTCGCCTCGGCGCGGCGGCTTCTGGCGAACGGCCTGAGCGACGCGGTGATCGTGGGCGGGGCGACGCGCGGCGGTGCGCCGCGTCTTCGGCGACGCGGTCGCCGTCTCGTCGACGAAGCCGCTCACGGGGCATTGCCTCGGTGCGGCGGGGGCGATCGAGGCCGCGCTGGGCTGGATCGCCCTGCGCCGGGGGGCGGGGCTGCCGCCGCACGTCGCCGCGCCCGTGGACGCCGCGCTCGCGCCGTTCCGGATTCCCGTCGTCGGCGACACGTCGCCCGTGCGCACGATTCTCTCGAACTCATTCGCCTTTGGCGGCAGCAACGCGACGCTTGTCCTGGGGCGAAGGGATGACACCTGAAAGGCCGAAGTTGCCATGGGCCCGATTTTCCTTTTCCTGACGACGTTCATCTGGGGGACGGCGTTCCTCGCGCAGAAGCTGGGGGCGGACACGCTCGGCCCCTTTGCGATGACCGTTCTCCGAAACGTTCTCGGCGGCGCGTTCCTGCTTGGCTGGATTGCCGTGCGCCGCGCGCGCGCAAACCGTGCGGGACGACGCCCCGCCCCGGAAGCCTCGCCGCCGACGTGGCGGTCGGTCGTCGCAGGCGTCTGCTGTGGCGTGCCGCTTTTTCTCGCGATGGTCACGCAGCAGATTGGCGTCGAGCTGACGACGCCGGGCATCTGCGCGTTCCTGACGACGAACTACGTCTTGATGGTGCCGGTCGGCGCGGCGATCCTGACGCGCACGCTGCCGCGTCCGTTCATCTGGGTCGGCGTCGCGCTCGCGCTCGCGGGGACCTACTTCCTGTCCATCGACGGCGAGACGCTGTCGGTCGGGCGCGGCGAGGCGTGGACGCTCCTCTGTGCGGCGCTCTTCTCGGTGCAGATGCTGTGCGTCGACCATTTCGCGAAGACGTCGGATCTGCTGGTGATGAGCGCGGCGCAGCTTTTCACCTGCTCGGTCGTCGGCGCGCCGTTCCTCTTCCTCGATTCCGAAGGGCCGCGCCTCCTCGCGTTCCTGTCGGATCTCGCGCCACATCCGGCGGCGATTCTCCCCGTCTTTTACTGTGGTGTCTTCTCGAGCGGCATCGCCTACACGCTGCAGAACTTCGGACAGGCTCGGACGCCGCCCGCGCTCGCGGCGATCCTCCTCTCAATGGAGTCGGTCTTCGGCGCGCTTTCGGGCTACGTCGTCTTGGGCGACACGCTGTCGCCGCGCCAGCTTCTCGGCTGCGCCCTTGTTTTTGTCGCCGCCGTCTTGACCTCGCTGCTCTCGGCCTTTCGGCGGATATGATATAATACCGTTCCTAATGAAACGACTTCTGACGATTCAGGACATTTCGTGTGTCGGCCAGTGCTCGACGACGGTCGCGCTGCCGCTTGTGAGCGCGTGCGGCGTCGAGTGCGCCGTCCTGCCGCCGGCGATTCTCTCGAACCACACGGCGGCCGGCTTCAAGGGCTGGAGCTTCTGCGACCTCACGGCCGAGTTGCTGAAGGTCGAGGCGAAGTGGGTCGGGCAGGGCATCGCGTTCGACGCCTTCTACACGGGCTACGTCTGCGAAAGCCACATCGACCCGATCCTCTCCATCATGCAGACGTGCGCGCGGCCTGGCGCCGTGCGCATCGTCGATCCGGCGATGGCCGACAACGGTGCGCTCTATCCGGGCTTTGCGGCGGACTTCCCGAAGAAGATGGCGCGGCTTGTCGCGGGCGCCGACTACATCCTGCCGAACCTGACCGAAGCCGCGCTGCTCGCGGGGCGTGCGCCGAAGCTCGAAGGCTACTCGAAGGCGGAGCTGGAGGGCCTGATCGCCGACTTGCACGCGCTCGGCGCGAAGAACGTCGTCCTGACGGGTGTCAGCTTCGAGCCGGGGCTTCTGGGCTCTGCCGTGTCGGACGGCGCTTCGGTCGCGTACGACTTCAATCCGCGTTTGCCCTGCGCGTTCCACGGCACGGGCGACGTGTTCGCGTCCGTCTTCGCTGGGGCCGTCCTGCGCGGCAAGACCGCCGCCGAGGCGGCCGCGCTCGCGGCGGACGTCGTCTGCCGCGCCATCGAGGCGACATCGCCCGACCACTGGTACGGCGTCAGCTTCGAGAAGGTCATCCCCTGGCTGTCGTCTCGCTTCTAATTTGAATTGAGCTATGCGATGGTTCATTCGTCCTGTTCGTCCTACCTGTCTTATTCGTCCTACCTACCATCTCTTTGAACGATGAAAACGCGTTATCTGCCCCTTTCCCTTTTCGCCGCCCTTGCCGCGGCGACGGCCTTGGCCGTCGATTGGCGGAACCTTGACGAGGAGCACCACCTCGGCGGACGCAAGACGAGCAAGGGCTACTTGCGCGGCAAGGTCGTGCTCGTCGACCGCTGGGGCGTGAACTGTCCGCCCTGCCGCCAGATGCTGCCGCGCGTGGAGGAGATCTGGCAGAGCTTCAAGACGAAGCCGTTCGTCGTCCTCGGCGGACACTGCGCGGGCTGGGGCGACGCGGCGGGCGTGAAGGCCCTCGTCAAGGAGCATGGCCTCACGTATCCGATTTACGAGGACGCGGGGCTTGCCGCGCTGGAGCCGCGCTTCAACGCGATTCCGTTCCTCTACGTCGTGGACGAGACGGGGAAGGTCGTCTACAAGGGCCATGACGAGCGCGCGGCGACGCAGGCGATCGTGACGGCCCTGACCGACATGGAGGCGCCGCGCAATGCGGATGAGTGGAGGCGTTTCCTCGACTTTGAGCTTGAATACCTGCCGGGCAAGGCGTACATGCGCCTCGCGGAGTTCAAGAAGAAGTTCCCGAACGAGGCGAAGGCGTACGCCGAGAAGGAGCGCGAGCTGCACGCGATCCCGGACGTGAAGAAGCTCGCCGAACTCGTCGATTTCGCGCGCAAGGCGAAGGACATGCGAAAGTTCGGCGAGAAGCAGCAGGGCAAGCAGAAGCGCTATGAGAAGCTGGTGAAGGACGCGCTCGCGAGCCCGAAGTACAAGCCGCTCCTGGAGTCGGCGAACCCGTTCGTCGTGCAGGAGGCGAAGAACGCGCTGGCGGATCTCAAGTGGACGGCGGCGGGATTTTGAATGAAGCGTGAGAAGAGTGAGGAAAATTTAAGATCTGAAATCTGAAAATTTGAGATTTGAAATCTAAGTATGGAAGAGACGTTCAACAACATTGCCGAGATTCTCGCGCGCAACGCCCGCGAATGGCCGGACGACGTCGCGCTCGTCGAGATCAACCCGCAGGAGCTGGAGAACCGCCACACGACGTGGCGCGAGTATTCGCTGATCGAGGCCTCGCCGATCGCGGCGTTCCGGAGCGAGATCACGTGGCAGGAGTTCGACGAGCAGGCGAACCGCTTCGCGAACTTCTTGCTCTCGCGCGGCTTCAAGAAGGGCGAGAAGGTCGCGATCCTGCTGATGAACTGCCTCGACTGGCTGCCGATCTACTTCGGCGTCCTCCGCGCGGGGTGCATGGCCGTGCCGCTCAATTTCCGCTACACGGCCGACGAGATCAAGTACTGCCTGGAGCTGTCCGACGCGGACGCGCTCGTGTTCGGCCCGGCGTTCGTCGGGCGCGTCGAGGAGATCGTCGACCGCGTGCCGCGCCTCAAGGCGCGCCTCTACGTGGGCGATGACTGCCCGAGCTTCGCCGAGCCGTATCGTGGGCTCGTCGGCTACTGCAGCGCGCGCTGTCCCGACATCCCGATCGGGCCCGAAGATGACGCGGCGATCTACTTCTCGAGCGGCACGACGGGCTTCCCGAAGGCCATCGTCCTCCAGCACAAGTGCCTTCTCCATTCCTGCAGGGTCGAGCGGGCGCACCACGGCCAGACGCGCGACGACTGCTTCCTCTGCATCCCGCCGCTCTACCACACGGGCGCGAAGATGCACTGGTTCGGCTCGCTCCTCGCGGGCTGCCGGTCGGTGCTGCTGATGGGCGTCAAGCCCGAATGGATCATCCGCGCCGTGAGCGAGGAGCGGTGCACGATCGTCTGGCTGCTCGTGCCGTGGGCGCAGGACATCCTCGACGCGATCGAGCGCGGCGACGTGAAGCTTGCGGACTACAAGTTGGATCAGTGGCGTCTCATGCACATCGGCGCGCAGCCCGTGCCGCCGGCGCTCGTCAAGCGGTGGAAGGAGGTCTTTCCCCATCATGCCTACGACACGAACTACGGGCTCTCGGAATCGACGGGGCCGGGCGCCGTGCACCTCGGCGTGGAGAACATCGACCACGTGGGCGCGATCGGCGTCGCGGGCTACGGCTGGGAGACGAAGATTGTCGGGCCGGACGGCGTGACGCCCGTGAAGCCGGGCGCGGTCGGCGAACTCGCCCTCAAGGGGCCGGGCCTCATGCGCGAATACTACAAGAATCCGCAGGCGACGGCCGAGATCATGAAGGAGCCGGGCTGGCTTCTGACGGGCGACATGGCCGAGGAGCGTGACGGGTTCATCTACCTCGTCGACCGCGCGAAGGACGTCATCATCACGGGCGGCGAGAACCTCTACCCCGTGCAGATCGAGGACTTCATCCGTGCGAACCCGAAGGTCAAGGACGTCGCCGTGATCGGCCTCCCGGACGCGCGGCTCGGCGAAATCGCGGCGGCCATCGTGTCCGTCAAGGACGGCCTGACGCTGGACGAGAAGGAGTTCAACGACTTCTGCCTCGGCCTGCCGCGCTACAAGCGCCCGCGCAAGGTCATCTTCGCGGACGTGCCGCGCAATCCGACCGGCAAGATCGAGAAGCCCAAGCTCCGCCAGCTGTACGGCGGCGCGGGCCTCGTCGCCCAGCAGAACGGAATTAAGGAATGAGCGAACAGAAACTTCAATCTCAAATCAAATCTCAAATTTTGGATTTTAGATTTTAAATCCTAAGTCCTAAATCTTAAATTTTAAATCTTAAATTCTAAATATCCAACAATATTCAACAGCAAATTCAACATCAAGTTTTAAACGAATATGCATACCGTCTTGAACCATCCGCTCGTCACCCACCGCGTCACGCTCATGCGCGACCAGGCGACGCCCCCGAAACTCTTCCGCGAACTCGTCAACGAGCTGACGGAATTCCTCGCCTTCGAGGCCCTGAAGGACGTGAACCTGAAGGGCGTCGACGTCGTGACGCCCGTCGCGAAGGCGCGCGGCGCGCTCGTCGACGAGCGCATCGTCCTCGTGCCGATCCTGCGCGCGGGCATGGGCATGCTTGACGCGATGCTGCACGTGCTGCCGTACGCGAAGGTCGGCGTCCTCGGCATGCAGCGCAACGAGGAGACGGCCGAGCCGATTCCCTACTACGCGAAGGTGCCGCCGGCGAAGGGCGAGGAACTGGCGATCGTGATCGACCCGATGCTCGCGACGGGCGGCTCGGCGTGCGATGCCGTCGCCCAGCTCAAGAAGCTCGGCTACAAGCGCATCAAGTGCCTGCACCTCATCTCGGCGCCGGAGGGCATCGCGAAGTTCGAGCGCGAACATCCCGAAGTGCCCGTCTACGTCGCGGCGAAGGACGAGCGGCTGAACAGCCACTTCTACATCGTGCCGGGCCTCGGCGACGCCGGCGACCGCATCTTCGGCACGCTGTAAGGAACATTTGAATTCAACCACCAACCAAGAAAAAGGAACAACATGCTCAAGAAACTATTCAAGCTTGACGAGAACAAGACGACGGTCAAGACCGAACTCGTCGCGGGCCTCACCACGTTCATGACGATGGCGTACATCCTCGCCGTGAACCCGAACATCCTCTCGATCGCGGGCATTCCGCGCGGCGGCGTCTTCGTCGCGACGTGCTTGGCGGCCGTCGTCGGCACGCTGCTCATGGCGTTCATGTCGAACTATCCGTTTGCGCTTGCGCCGGGCATGGGCCTCAACGCCTTCCTCACCTTCGGCGTCTGTCTCGGCATGGGGTACAGCTGGCAGTTCGCGCTTCTCGCGGTGTTCGTGGAAGGCCTCGTCTTCCTCGCGCTCTCGCTCACGCCCGTCCGCGAGGCGATCTTCGACTGCATTCCGTTCACGCTGAAGAAGGCGGTGGCGGCCGGCATCGGCCTCTTCATCTGCTTCATCGCGCTGCAGACGGCGAAGATCATCGTCAACAACGACGCGGTGCTCGTGGGCCTCATGAGCTTCAAGAACGCGCCGTTCCACACGCAGGGCATCTGCGCGGTGCTCGCGATCCTCGGCACGATCCTCACGGGCGTCATGATGGCGCGTCACGTCAAGGGCGCGATCCTCTACGGCATCTTCGTGACGTGGAGCCTCGGCATGGTCGCGCAGGCGGCGGGCGTCTATGTGCCGGACGCGGAGAAGGGCTACTTCTCGCTTTACCCGGCGCTTTCGTTCGCGGGCATCACCGACTCGTTCGCGCAGTTCAAGCAGACCTGCTGCGCCGTCTTTGACCCGGCGGGCTGGACGCACAAAGGCGACACGAACACGGGCTGGGCGCTCGTCAAGGGCCTCGACTTCTTCGTCGTCATGTTCGCGTTCTTCTTCGTCGACCTCTTCGACACGCTGGGGACGCTGATCGGCGTCTCGATGAAGGGCGGCTTCCTCACGAAGGAAGGAAAGCTCCCGCGCATTTCGGGCGCGCTCTGCGCGGACGCGATCGCGACCTCGGTCGGCGCGGTGTTCGGCACGTCCACGACGACGACCTACGTCGAGTCCGCCTCGGGCGTGATGGTCGGCGGCAAGACGGGCCTCACGGGCGTGACGACGGCCGTCCTCTTCCTCGCGGCGATCGTCTTCGCGCCGATCTTTCTCGCAGTGCCGGGCTTCGCGACGGCGCCCGCGCTCATCGTCGTCGGCTACCTGATGCTCTCGTCCGTCGCCGAGATCGACTTCAGCGACGCGAGCGAGGCGATTCCCGCGTTCCTGACGGTCGCGTTCATGCCGTTCGCCTACTCGATTTCCGACGGCATCATGGCCGGCGTCATCTCGTACACGCTCGTCAACCTCATCGCCGGCAAGGCGAAGAAGGTCCACTGGATCATGTACGTGCTGACGGTCGTCTTCATCGCGAAGTACGCGCTGATGTAAGGTTCTGTGGCCACCTCCCTGCAGCTGGGCGCGAGCGGCGCCGTCGCCATCGTCGGCATGTCGTGCCGCTTCGCCGGCTGTCCGTCGCCCGCCGCCCTCTGGGAGGCGGTCATGGCGCGCAGGGCGCTGCTGACGCCGCCCGGCCCGGAGGCTGAACTGCCGTTCGGGCAGAAGAACGTCTTTGCGCGCCCCTATCCGGCGCGCCTCGGCCAGCTTGGCGACCTCTACGCCTGCGTGCCCTCGATGCAGAACTTTCCGCGTCAGGTGAACGCGGGCGAGAACCAGGATCTCTACTTCGCGACGCAGCTCGCGTTCGACGCGCTGGCCGATGCGGGCATGAAGCCGCACGCGAACCCGTCCGTCCGGGGCACGGTGCGCTTCGGCTACGCGCCGCCGTTCAACGCCTCGACGGTGAACTGGCTGCAGCACACGGCCATCCTCGACCAGACGCTGGACGTCGTGCGGCGGTTCTTCCCGCATGCGCCCGAAGAGGCGCTGGAGGCCGTCAAGGCCAAGCTGCTCGACTCGCTGCCGCCGCCGAACGCGGTCTCGTTCCTGATGGGTGCGGGCTATCGCCTGGCGTCATGGATCGCGCGCGAATGCGGCTTCGACGGCGCGGCGACGATCATGGACGCCGGGCTCCTTACGGGCGCGGCGACGCTCGCCGATGCCATGGACGACCTCGTGTCGGGTCGCGCCGACATCGCCCTTGTGGGCGCGCTCACGCCACCGCTTGCGCGCGCCTATTTGGAGGGGCTTTCGGGCGAGACGACCTTCTCCCTGCGCAACGAGCTTCATCCTTTCGCGCAGGAGCAGGACGGCACGATTCCCGGCGAAGGCGGTGCGTTCTTCGTCCTGAAGCGCCGGGCGGACGCCTTGCGTGACCGCGACCGGATCTACGCGCTCGTGCGCGGCGTCGCGATTGGGCACAATCCGGCGAACGATCCGTCCGCCGTCTTCGCCGAAGCCGCCGCGCGCGCCGGCGTTCCCGTCCGCTCGATTGGGCTCGTCGAGGCCGACGGATCGGGGCTGAAGGACGCCGAGGCGCGCGAGCTGGAGGCGATTCGCCTCCTGTGGGGCGCGCACACGCCGGGTTCGCCGCTCGTGGGCGTCGGTTCCGTCAAGGGCAACATCGGGCACACGCTGCGCGCGGCGATGGCGGCGGGACTGGTGAAGGTCGCGCTCGCCCTGCACAAGAAGGTGCTGCCGCCGCAGGTTCCGGCGGAGCATCCCGACGACACGGTTTCCGATCTCGCCTCCAGCGCGTATCTCCTGTCAGAGGCGCGTCCGTGGGTGTCGGGCGACACGTCGTCGCCGCGCCGCGCCGTCGTCCTCGGCGCGAACTTCGATCCGGTGAACCCAATCGGCACGGCGTCGTCGACCGGCCGCACAGCCGCCATCGTCTTGGAGGAGGAGCCGGAGGATCGCGCGTGAACGGATCAGCTTTCATGCGCATTATGCTATAATATCCCCATGAAAAGGGGGCGGGACAATTGGTCGGATGACTTGTTTGCGGCGGCGGAGGCGCGGGTGGGCGTTTCGCGTGAGCCGGATGCGTCTGCTGCGTCCGAATCGGCGCGGCTCATCGATTCGCCGCTGGTCGCCTCGACCGCTGAATGGGTCGGCGGCAAGATCAAGGAGCTTGGAAGTCTTCTTGCCGCTGATCGCGCCGTCGAGTATGTGGCGATTCTGCGGGCGTTCGCCGAATTCCGTCAGCATCACGAACCCGAACCGCTTCATGAGGACATTGCGCGCGCCGTCTGCGGCGAAACGCTCGATCCGTTTGCCGAACTGACGCTCAAGAGCGATCTTCGCCAGCTGAAGGACTGGGGGCTTGTCACCGAACGAATCGAGAAGGAGCGGTTGCGTGGCTATCGGGACAACCGTCGCACGAAGTTCCGTTATCGGCTTTGCGAAGAGGCCGCCCAATTTGTCGCGTGGTTGGAGGAACGGCGAGACCGTCCGTTGGATGCGGGTGGGGGCGACATCACCGGCAATCTCCTCGACCTCCAGTGTTCTCTGCTACATGAACTTCGGCGCAAACTCCGCACGGTGGCGCCGACGGGGACGGATGCCGATACCGCCGGTGATGTCCTCTACCGCGTCGAGCAGATGCGTGTCTATGTCGATGCGACTGCGCGGACATTGCAGGCCTTGAACCTGCGGCTTCTCTCGTTCGGTGCGGAATCGTTCGCGGCGGACGCGGCCAAGCCTGTTGTCGATGAACTCGCGCTCTTCCTGGACCGATTCGGGCGGCGCTTCGGTGTCTTGCGCGAGGAGATTGTCCAGGATCTCACGGAACTGCGGCGTCCGAATCAGGCGGCGCGTTGGGCAATGTGTGCGGACGTCCTTCGTGCCGAGGCGTCGAAGTTCCGCCACATTGCGTCCATGCGCATTCCCGATGCGGCCGCGATTCTTTCCGATGCCGCCCGATTCTATGCACCCGACGGCGCACTTGTCGATTTGATGCAACGCATCGTCGATTCGGCACGCAAGGTCTGGGGCAAGCTCAACGCAAAACTGCGTGAACTTGAACGCCGCAACCACCGTCTCGAAGACCTTGGCGTGCGGATTGCCGAACTTGCGAAAATGGAGGAGGATGTCGTTCCCTACGGCTGGTTTCGCCGGTTGCTGGAGACGGCGGCGATGCGGGGCGATGCACAGATCCGTCCCGGCGGCGAGAAGTCGGTGCATCCGCTTCCGAAAGCCTCTGCGAAGGTCAAGGCGAGAAAGACCGTCACATGGATTACGCCGCGAACGGTCGGCGAAAAGGCGGATATCGCCTCCATTTCCCAGGTGCGTGGTGCGCGACTGAAAGACTGGCTCAAAACATGCGCCCTTTATCCCGAAGAATCGACAACGCGACTCTCGTCCCTCGTTCCGCAGACGTTCGACGATTTTCCGAATGTTGTCCAGTTGATTGAATACACGTGCCTTGGCCGTGGCGAGAAAGGCCGCCGCTATCTTGATGTCACCGCGCGAGAACTGTCCGAAGCGGCGACGTTGACTGGTGTCGGGTGTATGTTGACCTGCAACGATTTGGTTCTCGCGAAAGCGCAAAAGGAATCCGAACATGAAGATTGAAGAACTGCTCGACCGAGGCGACCAGACATCCGTCCTCGTGCAGACGGCCCTGAACATCCTGATGGAGTCGCCGTATTTCTACAAGACGGACGACGAACGCACCTTTCTCGTGCTGCAGCGGTATCGTCAGGCGTTCGCGGCGTTCTTCGACAAGTGCTTTGGATGGACGCTCGTGATGGATGCGAAATGCGCACGTCTCTACAAGCCGAAATGGTACAACGAGGCGATCACGCCACCGAATCGGGACATGTTCGGCTTCACGCGCCGTGATGAATGTCTTGGCTTTCTGCTGCTGTTGGAGTTCTTTGAGAGGGAGGCTCGCGAACAGGGCGTGGCGGCGGATGATCGCGACAACCTGCGCATTCGCTTCGGCGACTGGCTTGAATACGCGGCAGCGCGGTTCCGCGAACTGCTGCCGGAGAAGCGCGCGCTGTATACGGACGAGAAGGTGCGGCAGATCCTGCGTGGCCTGATGCCGACGTTGGAACGCTATCGCTTCCTACGTAAGATGAAGCCGTCCGCCGACGAATCTGTCAGCGAGGCGGAGACGATCTGGGAGTGTCTGCCGGCCCTTTGGCACTATCAGGCGGCGCAGCTCGCCGAGCCGATTTCGGGCTCAGTGGAATCGGCGAAAACGGAACAGGAGGTCGCCGAATGAAAGTTTCGGAAAACTACCGCATCACGGCCGTTCGCCTTGTGGAGTTTCACAATCTTGGCACCACGACCGTTGACATTCCTGAAGGCGGGCATCTCTTTTTGCTGGGCGACAACGGATCCGGCAAGACGACGCTTCTCGATGCGATTCATCTTGTCCTCTCTGCCGGACGCGACATGGAATTCAATTCCGCCGCACGTGTCGCGGGGGCGAAGGATGCCGGTGGACGCACAATCCAAGGCATCGTCCTCCGCTACAACGCCGTGACGGGCCGCGCAGCGCGCGAGACGGGCATCACCTACGCGGCCGTTGAACTGCGGTCGATGACGGATGCGAACAAGGTCGTCTCGTTCGCGGTCGGTTTTTCGGCGGAAGGGTTGGATATCGCCTACCAGAGTTGGGGCGGCGTGGCGTCTGTCCCGGTTCGAGACTTGCCGCTCACGATTGCGGAAGAAGGTCGTCTCCGCGCCGCAACACAGGCCGAGTTCAAGCGTGCGTTGACGGGCGGAAACTTTGTGGGCGGCAAATACTTTGGCCACATCGGCGATTATCGCGAGGCGGTTGCCAAGCGTCTCTTTGGTGGCGAATCCAAGTATGCGGATGTCTGCAAGCTCTTGCGGACGGGCAAGGCCTATCGGGAGATCGCCGCGCGCGCAACGAACTACGATGAACTCTTTCGGCAACTTTTGGAAGATCCGGCGCGCGAGACGTTCGAGCCGCTTCTCACGGGCTTGCGCGAACTGGAGGAAAGCAAGGGGCGGCTCGACCAGATTGACGAGCGAGCCCGTTACTTGACGGATCTCAGACGTCGGCGAGACCAGCTTGCGAATGCACGGCTTCAGACGTCCGTCATCGCGTGGGCCGAAGCGGAAGCGGCGCGTGTCCGCGCGGCAACGGAAGCCGAAAGGCTTGGGGTTGCCGAGACAGCGGGCCAATCGGAAGTGAAGGCGCTCGAATCGTCCGCTCAGGCGGCGTGGGCCGAGACGGAGCGCGCGCGCGAACGGCTGGACGATCTCCGGCAGAAGGATGCGACGGGGCTTCTCGGGCGTGAGAAGTCCGTCGTGGCGCGTCTGGTCGAATGCCGACGTCGTGCCGACGAGGAGGCGGCGCGCCTTTCCGACGAGACGGCCCGTGTGCGAATGGCGGCTAAGGCCCGTGTACAGGCCGTGTCCCTGTGTGCGGACACCTTGCGGCGCGCGGGCGAGACGATTCAGAAAACGAGCCGCGAAGCGGATTTTGCGTGCGGTGAACTCACGGACGCGCTTTTCGCGGCAGATCCCCTGCACAAGACGGCCGCGTGTGCGCCGGCGTTTGCGGCCCTTGGCCCGACGCTCGGTCAGGCTCGTGACGAGCGGATGACGCGAAGCTACGAGGCGCGACAACGCGCCACGGATGCGGCGACGGCAACGGAGGAGGCCGAGAAGGTCTGTGCGCAGTTGCGGACGCGCAAGGAGAATGTCCCTGCGATTCCCGGCTTTACGGATCTTCAGGCGACACTTCGGCAGAATATGCTCTCGGTACGGAGCGTGTATGAGCTTCTGGAACCGGCGTCCGGCTGTGACGCGCGGCATCTTGCGCTGCTGGAGCAACTGGTGGGTGAGGCATTTTTGGCGACGCTTGTGACGGACGAGAAGGAGGCGGATCGCGTCCGTCAGCTCGCGTGGCAGGAGGAAACTTCTGTTGCTGTCGCCGTGTGTGAAGAAGTGAGCGGGGATGTCACGGCGCTCACGCCGTGGCTTGGAAACTTCATCTCGTTTGAAGAGTCCGATCCTGTGGCCGTCAGGTTGCTGGCGCGGCAATTGGCGTCCAGTGGCGCACCGCAGGACGGAACGTTCTTGTCTATCAAGACATGGGCGTTCCGCGACCGTGCGGCCCCGTTGCCGAACGGGCGGCCCCGGCTCATCGGACGCAAGGCGCGCGCGGCAGAACTGGCGCGGCAGCAGCGCGAAGCCGAGGAGAACTTGGCGGTTGCCCGGCGTGCGCAGAAGGCGGCGGAGAGGGATTTGCAGGCCGCCGAGGCGTCCGAACGAGCCGTTCGCAGCCTGATGGCCGTCGTCGAGACGGTGCGGAACGAGATTCGCGAAGCCGTCGAGAACGTACGCCGCGCACGGGAACAGGAGGCGACGCAGGAGACGTTGCGGGCGCGGACGCAGACCGTCGCCGAGGAGCGTGCGCGGGAGGTGGCGGACGTCCAGGAAGAATTGGATGACCTTCGGCTCAAGATGCGGGCCGAGGGCGTCGACGCATCGCTGGAGAAACGGATTGCGGCGGCGACAAAGACCCTGCACCAAAAGGATGAGGCTGCGCAAAGAATCCAGCAGCAAATCGGTGTGATGCGCGGACGGCTGGAGACCCTGACGAAGATGCGTCAAGCACAGGAAGCCGAAGCGGCGTCCGCACAGGCACGCGCGGCGGCGTCGGCTGAGGCGTTTGCGAATGGCCTGCAAGAGGGCGAGTCCATCGCGGATGGTGCCGCGCGGCTTTGCCCCGCCTGTGTGCAGGCGACGGATTTTGCGGCCTTGCGTGAGCAGTGCATTGGCGATGCGCGTGTGGCCGAGACGGAAATACGGCGAATGATTCGCGAGCAGAAGGGCGAGACGTTTTCGTTTTCCTTCGATGCCGAGGCGAATCGGCTTGCAGATCGGCGCGGAAGCGAACTGGACGAGGTTCTGGCGGATGAGACGCGAAGGCTCGCTGAATTGAAGGGTGCCATCAACCAGAAGAGCCGCGAAGTCTTCGAGCGCATCTTCATGGGCGAGGTGATGAATCGGCTCTATCGTGATCTTCTGCAGATTGAGAACTTGGCACGGCGGATTCAGCAAAAACTGGCGGGGCGCCGCTTTGGGTCGAACCGCTACACATTCGAGTTGACGCCCGTTCCCGCATACGAGCGGTTCGTCAAGCAGATACGCAACGTGAATGTAGGTTCAGGGGAGGACAAGGATGAACTGCGCGAGACGTTAGCAGAACACCGAGACGAAATCCTAAACGCCGAAATCGACCAGATTCCAGAGATTCTCGACTATCGGCGGTGGTTCCGCTTCCAGCTCAAGGTGCTGACGGAGAACGAGGAGGGTCGCATCATCGACCGAAAGGTCAAGAGCCTCGGTTCGGGTGGCGAACAGGCCGTGCCAAACTATCTGCTCATTTTGACGGTGGCGGAGTTCCTGTATCATGGCGGTGAGCGCAATGACCCTCCGAAATGTGCGCCACTGCTCTTTGACGAGGCGTTCTATGGCATTGATGCGGCGCGACGAGATCAGCTGCTCGCGTTTGCCGACGACCTTGGGCTCCAATTGTTCGTCTCCTCGCCCGATCAGGATGGCGTCAAGCGCGAGATCAGCCATTCGGTCTCGCTCATCGTCATCAAGGACGAGAATCTTGACGTTCATCTGAGTCCGATTGTCTGGCGAAACGTAAACACGCAAGGCGATTTCTTCGGTACGCCGACAGATTCGGACGTTGGCATGAAGGTGTTGGCGGAGACCAATTGATTTATAAGGAGGCAATAGGGTGATGAGAAAAAACAAAGGATCAAGTCTGGCGCGGAACGAATCGGCTTTCTATGCGCAAGTGCGCGAAGTTATTGTCGAAGCGCGACGGTATGTACACAAGACGGCGAATGCCGCGATGGTCAAGGCGTACTGGCTCGTCGGCAAGATGATTGTCGAACAGCAGGGCGGTTCTGCGAAAGCAACGTATGGCGATGGACTCATTGACGCATTGGCTGAAAAGTTGACGGCCGAGTTCGGCGCGGGCTTTACGCGCGTGAATCTCTTTGCCATGCGAAAGTTCTATCTTTCGTTTCCAAAAGTTCAGACACTGTGTGAACAATTGAGTTGGAGCCATTATCGCCTTTTGATCACGGTCGAGAACGAGGAGGCTCGACAGTATTACACCGAAGAATGTCGGAAGTCGCTGTGGAGTGTGCGCGAACTTCGGGTGACAATCCGCCCATCGGCATTGTTCTCTGCACGGACAAGGGAACGGATCTTGTCCGCTATACCTTGCCGCTCAACGAGAAGCGGATCTTTGCCGCGAAATACAAGCTCGTCTTGCCGACCGAGGAACAGCTCCTTGCCGAACTCCGCCGCGAGCAAGCGGCCCTTGAAGAGGTGGCATTGGGTGGGCAGATGAAAAGAAGCAAAAGGGAATGACACAAATGAATGCGTTGCTCCGTCCGTTTTTGATTCGGATGGCGAAACGGGCGTTGCAGGGAAAGCCCTTGCCCGCTCACTTTACGGTGCGAGATCTGGATTATGCGGCACAGGGCGAGTTGGAACGTCTCTTGGGAACGCCCTTGACGCGGAAGGCGGATGGCGCGGTTTCGGGGGTGCTTCCGCCGCGCTGGCGTGAACCGTTGGCGTGGCAAGAGGTCATTTCCGCAGTGGGGCTGGCGCGGGAAGACACGGCGGCGGAATCGCCCGAGACATTCCTGACGCGCCTCGCTTGGCGTGAGCCGGAGGCACGGACGTTGATTGACGCCTTGCAGACGATGCCGGAGGTGATGCGGTTCTTGCGGAGCCCTGCTCATCGTGTGGCGTGGAGGCGCTTGTTGTTGGGCGTGTTTCATCATGTGCGTAAGAGGGGTGTCGGTGAGGCGAAGACCCTTTCCCAGTTGGGATCCGACTGGCTCAACGACAGCAAGGCCCTGCGGACAGGCCCCCTGCGGCGACAGCTCGCGTTGATGTTGGCAGCCGTGGAGGAACGCGATATCGACGAGCGAACGCTTTTCGGAACATACGGCATCATCGAGAATCCCTACACGAGTTTTGTAACGTTCTTTGCGCCGCTCGTCTTCACGACGGATGCGGGCGAGACGTTTGACTTTCCCATGCGGCTCTTTGCGGCGGGGCTGGCTTGTACGCTTCCGAGCGAAACGGTGGGCCGCATTCGTTCGGTCGCATGGCAGGGCGATGACAGGTCGTTGATCACAAGCGAGAACGCCGCGCCCTTTGCGCGTTACGTCACGCTGAGGCGTCCCGCGCTCTACACCGAAGGGTACCCGAATTACGCCGTCCAACGTCTTCTGCGTATGCTCGATACGGTGGGCGTGACGGCCGAACATGCTGGCGATGCCGATCTCGACGGTTTCCGCATTGCCGCATTGGTGGGGCGATGCCTCACGATACGCCGTGTCCTCGCAGCGGAGGTTGTCCGCAATCCCGGAGAAATCACCGGAATCCCGTTGACGGAAGCGCAGCAGATGCGCACCCAACGCTTTCTGGCGGAGTCCCCGCACATGCCCTATGTCGATGAGATTGCCATTCTGCTCAAGCAGGGCCGTTGGTATGAACAGGAGGCGTTCTCGTTTTAAGCCCACCCCCGAAGCGGCGCGCACTTTTTGGTATACTATGCGGTGTGCAAGACAGGGAACAGAAGATGAACAGACACCAGAATGTGCGCCGGAACGTGCGACCGGCCGGAAGGAGCGCGGCGTGAAGACGGTCGATTGCGACTATCTCGTCGTCGGGTCCGGCATGGCGGGCCTCATGAGCGCGCTGCACCTCGCCGCGTACGGCAAGGTCGTCGTCGTGACGAAGGCGCGGCTTCAGGACTGCAACTCGAACTTCGCGCAGGGCGGCATCTGCTGCGTGATGGATCCGAAGGACACCTTCGACAAACACGCGCGCGACACGATGATCGCCGGCGCGTGGCTCGGCAAGAGCGAGGTCGTCCACGAGATCTGCGAGAACGCGCCCGCCGGCATTCAGGACCTCATCGACTGCGGCGTCCGCTTCGCGAAGAAGGATGACGGCTCGTGGGACCTGACGCGCGAAGGCGGCCATAGCGCGCGGCGCATCTTCCACGCCGGCGACATCACGGGCGAGAAGTGCGAGGCGGCGATGATCCGCCGCGTGAAGCGCGAGAAGGCGATCGAGGTGCGCGAGCAGACGATCGTCATCGACCTCGTCATGTCCAACCGCATCGGCCTCAAGGGCGAGAAGCGGTGCGTCGGCGCGTACGTCATGGACAAGCCGACGGGCGAGATCTACGCGATCCGCTCGCCGAACACGATTCTCGCGACGGGCGGCTGCGGCAAGGTCTACCTCTACACGTGCAATCCCGACACGGCGACGGGCGACGGCATCGCGCTCGCGTGGCGCGCGGGGGCGAAGATCGAGAACATGGAGTTCATCCAGTTCCACCCGACCTGCCTCTACCATCCGCAGGCGAAGCGCTTCCTCATCTCCGAGGCCGTGCGCGGCGAGGGGGCCGTCCTCGTCAACAAGCACGGCAAGGCGTTCATGAAGAAGTACGACCCGCGCGGTTCGCTCGCGCCGCGCGACATCGTCGCGCGCTCGATCGATTCCGAAATGAAGCGCACGGGCGACGACTGCATGTTCCTCGACATCCGCAAGAAAGGGGCGGCCTACCTGAAGGCGCGCTTCCCGAACATCTACGCGAAGTGCCTCTCCTTCGGCATCGACATGGCGAAGGACCTCATCCCCGTCGTCCCCGCCGCGCACTACACCTGCGGCGGCATCCAGGCGACGACGGACGGCCGCACCTCGATTCGCGGGCTCTCCGCCGTCGGCGAGTGCGCCTGCACGGGTCTGCACGGCGCGAACCGCCTTGCGTCCAACTCGCTCATGGAGGCCCTCGTCTGCGCGCGCCTGACCGCCGCCCGGCTCGGCCCGCACCCGGAGAGGTTTTGGGAGAAAGAGGGAAAAAGGAAGAAGGAAGAAGGAAGAGGGGAAGACGTGCGGAAGCCGCTCATTCCCGACTGGAAGATCGGGAGCGCCGTGCCGCCGGACGAGGCGGTGCTGGTCTCGCACATGTGGGACGAGATTCGCCGCCTGATGTGGGACTATGTGGGCATCGTCCGCACGAACAAGCGGCTTGCGCGCGCGGCGCACCGTCTGCGCATGATTCGCCGCGAGATCCACGACTACTACTTCCGCTACCTCGTCACGCCGGACACGCTGGAGCTGCGCAACCTCGCGGTCTGCGCGGAGTTGATCGTGAAGAGCGCGCAGAAGCGGCACGAGTCGCGCGGCCTCCATTACACGCTCGACTATCCCCGCCAGTCCAAGCGTCCGAAGCAGACGGTGCTCGATGGCTACCGGGGATGACGTCCGCAACGGTCGCGAGGGCGGGCATTGTGCCCCTGCGCGGGGTGTGGTATACTACACAAGACGAAAAACAGAAGTAAAGATTTCTGAAAAGGCTGAAACCAGAAAGGATAAAGAAAGAATGAGCATGTGCTGCATTTTCGCCGGACAGGGCGCACAGGTCCCCGGCATGGGCAAGGATTTCGCCGAGGCGGATTCCGAGATCATGGGCTTCTTCGACAAGGCGAACGCCGTCCTCGGCTTCGACCTGAAGAAGATCTGCTTCGAGGGCCCGGCGGAGGAGCTGACGAAGTCCAACGTCTGCCAGCCCGCGATCTTCGTGACGAGCTACGCGGCCTACACGGCGCTCCAGAAGCGGCGTCCGACGGACTTCGCCTGCGCGGCGGGCCTGTCCCTCGGCGAGTGGGGTGCGCTCTGCGCGGCGGGTGTCCTCGACTTCGACTCGACGCTGAAGGTGCTGGAGGCGCGCGGCCGCTTCATGCAGGAGGCCTGCGCGGCGACGCCGTCCGGCATGATCGCCATCGTCGGCGCGACGCCTGACCAGCTTCAGGCCCTCTGCGCGGCGACGGGCTGCACGGTCGCGAACGTCAACTCGGCGGCGCAGCAGGTGCTGTCCGGCTCGAAGGACGCGATCGCGGCGGCGGCGGTGAAGGCGAAGGAGCTCGGCATCAAGCGGGCGATTCCGCTTGCGACGGCCGGCGCGTTCCACTCGCCGTTCATGGCCCCGGCGCGCGAGAAGCTCGCGCCCGTCCTTGACGGGATCACGTTCCATGCGCCGAAGTTTCCTGTTCTCTCGAACGTGACGGGCCAGCCGCATGCGGCCGATCCGGGCGCGATCAAGGCGCTCATGCTCGAACAGGTCACGGGCACGACGAACTGGGCGGCGGACGTCGCGGCGGCGAAGGCGCTCGGCTGCGACACGTTCGTCGAGTTCGGCCCCGGCAAGGTGCTGTCGGGCCTCGTCAAGAAGATCGACGCGGCGCTGAAGACGGCGAACGTCGCCGACCTCGCGTCGCTGGACGCCACGCTGGAGGTGCTGTGACATGGGCGAGACGCTGAAGGGCAAGGTCGCGATCGTGACCGGGGCGTCGCGCGGCATCGGCGCGGCCATCGTGAAGAAGCTCGCCGCCGAGGGCGCGACGGTCGTCGCGGTCGCGCGGTCGATCGAGTCGTGCGAGGGCGCGGCCCACTGCCGCAAGGTCGACGTCTCGAGTTCGGCGGACGTCGACGCCTGCGTCAAGGAAGTGCTGGAGAAGTTCGGGCGGATTGACGTGCTCGTCAACAACGCGGGCGTCACGAAGGACGGGCTGCTCATGCGCATGAGCGATGCGGACTGGGATCTCGTCGTCGACATCAACCTGAAGGGCACGTTCCTCTTCACGCGCGCGGTGGCGCGTCCGATGATGAAGAACAAGGGGGCGGACGGCGTGCCGTGCGGCGGGTCGATCGTCAACATCACGTCCGTCGTCGGCATCACGGGCAACGCGGGGCAGGCGAACTACACGGCGTCGAAGGGCGGCGTGATCGCGCTGACGAAGACCGTCGCGAAGGAGCTCGGCTCGCGCAAGGTGCGCTGCAACGCCGTCGCGCCGGGCTTCATCGTCTCGGCGATGACCGACCAGCTTCCTGACGAGCTCAAGAAGCAGTACGCCGAGTCGATTCCGCTGAAGCGGTTCGGCACGGGTGCGGATATCGCGAACTGCGTCGCGTGGCTGGCGGGCGACGAGTCGTCCTACGTGACCGGCCAGGTCATCTCCGTCAACGGCGGCATGGTCTGATGGCTTCGAGTTCGGACGCGCGCTCCGGTTTCCCTGCCGAAGGGCACTTGACGGCGAACGCTCGGATTTGATATACTATGCACAACTTAGCAACGGTGGGATGGCCGAGCGGTTAGGTCGCGGACTGCAAATCCGCTTACAGCGGTTCAACTCCGCTTCCCACCTCCAATGAAAACCTCGAGTGTAATCGAGGTTTTTGTTTTATCTCGTTTGAACGCTGAACTTCCCGCACGACACCTATGTGTCGTTTTGGACGTTGGTGCTTTGGTGCGGCGAGTGACGGAGGCGGCTTGTCCGTTTTCCCCGCGCCTTACCCTGCTTCAATACTGCCATATCCAGAAACACCCGTTCCGGGTCGAGCCTCTGTGCTAGCCCCTCCTCCAAAGATGAGAACGTCATGCGGAAATCTTTCAAAAGTTCTTGCACGACCTCATGCGGTGCCTCGCTCGCGCCTCTCGCGGGGCGTTTCGCGTCTGCCGCGTTCGCCCCACCCGCCCAGTCGCCGAGAAGGGCGCTGGTCGGCGTCGGGTCCTTCGTCCCGGTCGCCTGCCTCAGCCGGATCGCCATCGCCTTGTAGCGCATGAGCGTCTTGTACTTCGGGAAGAGCTCCGGCAGGTTCTCCTTCAGCCACCCCCGGATGCCGCCGTTGCGCCCCACGACGTCGCCGTTCGCGTCGAACCGGAGCGCGTTGTCGACGTAGCACTCGAGGTCGTGGAGCATCCCGCCGAGGCGGATCATGTCTTCCTTCGAGTCCTTCCGCCGTTCCCACGCCGCAAGGACGTCCGCCGGCGTCGGCTCGGGCGCGAGCGTCGTCCGCTGCGTGATCTTGCGTCGTTCGGCGGCGAGCGCCCGCCGCCGGGCCGTCTCGCGCGCGTAGTAGAAGGGGCGGCGCACGGCGCGGAGGTCGCGCAGGAGCTCGCGGCGCATGCGGTCGCGCTCGGCGGGGTCGGCGAGCGCGCGGGCGGTCTCGCGCATCGCCGCGCCGATGTCCATCGCCGTGCAGACGGCGAGGCAGACGCCGAAGCCGAGGGGGTCGCACGAGAGGTTCCCGTCCACGCGCCCGCCACCGAACTTCAGGTCGCGCCTCACCTCGTCGAGAAGCCGCTCGACGTGCGAGGCCCTGTCGCTGCGCGTCCATCCGCAGTTCTTCGCGTACCAGTACGCCGAGTGCTCGTAGGTCTTCCGTGCCATCTCTTGCTTCCTTTCTGCGTTTCGCCGTGTCGCTCGTTGTCGTGTCGTTCGTTATCGTGTTGCCCGTTTGCGCTTGTCGTCCATTTGCGCTTGTTGCGTGAGGCCTTGATTTCTCCAAGATTTTCGCGCTTTCCGCGCCGATGCCGCACATTATACCATAAATGAGAATTCATTGCGGAAAATTCTTAAAACTTGAAGAGGCAGAGGAAAAGGCGTGGAAGGGTTATTGATGTTCTAGGCGGAGATGAGCTTGGCGAATGCGTTAAGGTTGAGGGCAGTCCGTGTGTTCGCGCGACCGCCAGGTGCTCATGGACATGCCGAATCGGGTCTTGAAGACGTATTTGAGCCGCTGGATGTTGGCGTAGCCGCACAGGCGCGAGATCTTGTTGATGGGAAGATGCGTCGAGGCGAGCCGTTCCTTCACGAGCGCGAGGCGGCGGTCTTCGATGGCGCGGCGGAGAGACGTGCCGGTGGCGGCTCCGAACCGGCGGTCTGCGAGGCGGCGCGAAATGCCGAGATGCCGAACGACATCGGACACAGAAATGCACTCCGCCGCATGGGCATGGATATAGGCCAACGCACGGGCGACCAGATGCGCGGCCGGTGGCGTGGGCGCGGTCGATTCCCGTTCGACGACTTCTCCCACCGGCATGAAGACAGGCTTGGGGCTGGCGGCAGACGGTGTGCGCATCATGCGGTCAAGCATCTTGGCCGCTTCTGCGCCCAGTGTCTCATGGTCGATCCGAATACTGGAGATTGACGGCGTCGTGTAGTCGCAGATGAGCTCGTCGTTGTCGACACCGAGGACGGCGACCTGATCCGGAATCGACAGCTTCGCCGCCTTGCAGGCTTCAATGGTCTCCTGCGCCCGCAGGTCATAGGCCGTGAAGACGGCAGTCGGGCGCGTCAGCGTCTTGAGCCAGTCGGACAAGTTCCCCTTGCCGCGTCCGTAGATCAGACAGTCCCGACCAGCTGCGTCAAGTGCCGCTTTGTAGCCGCGTTCGCGCAGGCGGGACCATCCTCGGTTCTGCTCGTCCGGCACGAACGCGAAAGAGGCGAAGTTGCCGAGCTTAAGGAAGTAGTCGGTGGCCGTCCGCCCGATCTGCTCGTCGCCGTCGAGAATGAGGGCGATGGCGTTTTTGCGCGACCGCAGGGCGGGCGGCGGGAAGTCCAGCAGGACGGTGGGGACCGTGGAGGCGGCGAGAGCGGTGCCGACCTGCGCATTGGCATGGACGAGAAAGCCGTGAACGCCGTCGGCTTCGGCCTGACGGATGGCCTCGTCCGTAAAGTCCTTGGGGTCGGTGACAAGCCGGATGCTCCAGGGATGCCCGGCGTTGACGTACTGCAATATGCCCGTCAGCTGCTTGCGCCCCGCAGACCCCGCAAGCCACAGGACGACGACGACAGTTCTCTTCTTTGCCCTTCGTTTCATGGGGCAAAGTATACCATATTTCACATTGTCTTGATTCGATAGTGATTTTGTGCTTAAACCAATATGCAATTTTGAGCGCGCACAGGACAGGTTATGCTATAATTCCCGCACAGGCACATGGCGTGTGCTTATTGAACTCAACGCAAATCAAACGAACGAAGGAGAACATGATGAAACGAACGATTAGATGCTTGGCGGTCTTGTCGGCGTTCCTGTGCACGCGGGCCGTGGCGGATGAAGTCCGCTGGACGAACGTGAACAGCGGGTCGCAGGACTGGGCGACCGTCTCAAACTGGCAGGGGGCAAGCGGGTATCCGTCAGGTGCGTCGGACGCGGCGATTCTGCCGGACGAACCCGTCGCCACTGGCAACGGTTCTGCCGTCCAGACCGTCCGACTGCCGGCGGAGAGCGCATTCGCGATCGGCTCTGTTGCGGGCACGTGGTTGCACAGGATCGCCACTTACGACCGTGCGGGGGCTTCCGTCACGCCGCGCATGGTGACGGTCGGCGACACGTCCGGGTTCGACGGCGTGTGGACGGGCAATGCCTTGAAGTGGAGTCTCTTTTTCTCCGGCGTCGTGACGTCGCCGCGCCTTTCGGCGGTCGATGCCGCGAACCGTCCGACGGTGAATGTGCCGACAGGCGTTTCTGCCGCGATAGATGCCGTGGTGGGCGGGTCCGGCTATCTGGTCAAGGAAGGTGCGGGTTCTTTGCTCGTGCGGGGCGCGCTCAACGCGGATGCCCAGCGGATAGACGTCAACGGCGGAGTCCTGGAACTGGAGGGGGCACCGGATGTTTCGGATGCGCCCGGCGGCGATCCCGTCTTTTGGGTCGATGCGGCGCGCACGAACCGCATGGACTTGGCAGAGGGGGCTGACGGGCGCACGTACGTTTCGGCCTGGCGCGATGCCCGCGAGGGGCATGAGTCGATCGTCGCGACGGCTTTCGGCGGTGCGGACGGCGTTTATCGCCCTTTCCTTTCGTTCGAGGCACTGGGGGGCCTTCCCGTTGTCGATTTCGGCGCCTATGGCTGGGACCGCACCTATCCGGCGGACAGCAGCCTGGGGCCGAGCGGGGGGATGACCTACGATCTGGGGGAGAAGGTTCGGAACGTGATTCTCGTCTTCGCGGACACGCAAGTTGCGCGCGCATTTCCGGTCGGGCAGACGAGCGCCTATCAGTTCCATCGCGGGGCGAACAACGCCGTGGCCTGCGACTGGACGGATGCGAAGGTTCGCAACGGCATTCTTTATCTGGACGGCGCCGAGGTCGAATACGGGCAGACTGTCCCGTTCGGACGTTTCCACATTCTGGAATATGTCCTGACGGACGAGGGCCTGAAGCCGTCGACATTCGCGCTCGACCGTGACAGTCGCATCGGCGGCGTGCGTCTCGCCGAGGCCGTCTTCTACACCAACCGCCTGACCCATGCCGAACGCACGGCGACGCTGCGCTACCTGCGGCGAAAATGGGGCGATTCCGGACACATGACCGGGAGCGACGTGAACGTGCTGGCGACTTCGGACGAGACGGTGGCCGTGTCCGTGCCGGACGGACGCACGGCGAAGGTCCGCCATCTGGCGGTCGGCGGCGCGAAGTTCGTCAAGAAAGGCGACGGCACGCTGAAAGTCGGCCGATTCCAGCCCGCATCGCCGTCGCTGGAGATTCATGGCGGCGCGGTGGCGTTCGACGAGAAGGCGACGGCGGTGGCGTCAGACGGCCCGGCGGAAGGGGCGATCTTCTGGGGCGATGCGACGGCGGACAGCTTCGTGTCCGAGGACGGCGCAATCGTGGCCTGGAACGACTGCCGCGCGGACGTGCGCGCCTGTGCGCGGGTTCAGGTCGGTCATCCGACGCTGGTGGCGAACGCCATCAACGGGCAGCGGGTCCTGGATTTCGGGACGGGACCGGGCGGCACCGGCGGCACGGCTTCGTGGATGAAGGTCGTGAACATCGCCGGGGGCGACTACCCGGTGCGCGAGGCTGTCCAGGTGGTGCGGATCACAAACGACACGAACTATCGTCCCAATCTCTTCGGTTGCCAGTCGCAGGTTCTCAACCGTGAGGCGAAAGACGTTTCCCGTCTGCTTCACCTGTCATATGCCTACGGCAAGGCGGCGGCTGGCATCTGGACGATGGACGGCGAGGCCGTCGACCCCCTTGCGCGGTTCGACATTGACACGAACGCCTATTATATAGCCAGTTTTTCGTCCGCCGATGCCGTGGGTGCGCACTGGCTGGCCACTGACCGTGGCTACGAATACGGCGACACGCAGCTGGGCGAAGTCCTGCTCTACGACCGGGTTCTGTCGGACGCCGAACGCCAGCAGACGATCGCCTACCTGATGAAGAAGTGGAAGGGCGTCGATGCACCGTTCGCGCGGTCTCCGGCGAGAATTTTCCGCATGGAATTCTCAACTGACAATGCGGCGCCAAGGCTTGTCGCCGATGCCGACACGACGATTGGCGAAGTCGTGCTGCCAGCTGGCGGGACGCTCACGAAGACCGGCACCGGCAAGGTCACTGTCGAGACGCCGATCCGAGGCGCCGTGACGGGGCTTGTCGTTTCGGGTGGCACGCTTGATTTGGCGGGCGGCCTGACGCCGACGGCGTTCGATTCGGCGACCTTTCACCTGGACGCCAGCCGGGCGTCGTCGTTTGCCTGGCGCGAGGGACAGTCGCGCGACGGACGGATTGCGCGCTGGTATGACTGCCGGGACAACGGGAAGTATGCGGCGACGCCGTTCATCGCGGCGGGCGACAACATTTGGTATCGCGGCGGGATGACGAACGCCCAGTATGCCGTTTCCGACGGTTCGGACGGACTGTCGGCGGGCTTGCCCTACGTTGATTTCGGCATCCATCAGAACAACTTGGACAACGCGGGCTCGTCCGGCATGTACCTGTACGAGGCTACCGGCGCGCGTGCGCAGATTCCTGTGCGGGAGTTCCATGCGGTCTTCCAGTTTTCCGGCAAGAACAGCACGCCGCTAGGCGGAGAAAGCGGACCAGGAGCTGCGGCACTGGTGCCGAGCGGCAAGGATTTTGGCGGCTACTTCTCCGATTGCACGACGGCCGCTTCGGCACCGAAGATGTCGGACGGCTCGACTTGGTATACGGCGAACGCCTACCGTCCAGACGGCACGGACGCGACGACGCAATTCGTCGTCTATTCCGTCGCGTTCCCGGAGGCTGTCAAGGCCTGGAACATCGCCATTGACCGCAACTGCGGCGTCGGCGGCCTGAAACTGTGCGAACTGGTCATCTACACGGACGGCACCAACGACACCGCCACGGCGACGGCAATCAACAGGCATCTCCTGAAGAAATGGAAGGGCCTGGGCGAAGGCGGCGACTTCGGCACGCAGCTTCCGCTCGCGGTGGCCGACGGTGCTTCGCTTCGGGTCGGCGGTGCGATGCAGCGGTTTGTCGTGCCGACGCTGACGGGCGGCGGCACGGTCGATGTGGGCGATGTGGAGGGCCTCGCACGCCTCGATGCCACGATAGCGGCGGACGGCACGATTGAGCCGGTTCGCGTGAAGGGACGCGTCACGCTGGCGGACACGCTGACGTTGGCGGTCGACATTCGCTCGAAGAAGAAGCCGGCGCCCGGCACCTACTTGCTCTTCGAGGCGGACGACCTCGTGAACGCCGCGTCCGCGAACTGGATCTACGAAACGACCGGTTCGTGGCAAGACGCCCGCATCTACACGTTCATGCGGGACGACAACAAGGTTTACCTGGAAATTCAGAAGAAAGGATTCGTTTTCTATGTTCGCTAAGAAACTGTCGACACAAACCGTTCTGCTGATGACGCTCGTGGGGGCGTCGGCCGTGTCCGTCGAGGCGCGAACACAGGTTCTCTCGGATCGGCTGGAGTGGTTCAAGGACCAGAAGTTCGCCCTCTTCCTGCACTTCGGCATCTACGCGACGGCGGGCATCGTCGAGTCGTGGGGACTTTCGGACGCAGATTCGAGCTGGTCGCGGTTCGAGACGCCGCAGCTGCAGGGCGACGACTACCGCCGCTTCTACTTCGACCTGAGCCGAGGGTTCAACCCGACGCGGTTCAATGCCGAGGAGTGGGCGGACGAGGCCGTGAAGGGCGGGTTCAAGTACGTGCTCCTGACGACGAAGCACCACGACGGGTTCTGCCTGTATGACTCGAAATACACGAACTACAAGGTCACGGATCCGTCCTGTCCGTACGCGAAGAACCCGAATGCGGATATCGTGAAGCGTTTCTTCGACGCCAGTCGGGCGCGCGGGCTTGGCATCAGCGCGTATTTCTCGCAAGCCGACTGGCACGTCGAGAGCTATTGGGAGAATCACGGCATCGGGTTCAAGACCTCGCGACATCCGACCTACGACACGAAGAAGAATCCGGCCAAGTGGCGGGCGTTTCGGAAATACGTCCGGGGACAGCTACTTGAACTGGCCGAGAACTATGGGCCGTTGGACATGTTCTGGCTTGATTCGGGGTGGGTGAATCCGAAGAACGGGCAGGACATCGACATCGAAGGCATTCTGGACGCCTGCCGTGTTCGGACGCCGGGCCTGCTGGCCGTGGGGCTCGACAGCAAGAGCCCCTACTGCGACATCGACGTGCAGGAAGTGAAACTGCCGCCGACCGCCGTCACGAACAAGGTCTGGGAATCGTGCTACAAGCTCGGCAAATACTGGGGCTATCATTACGACGATACCTACAAGACGCCGCGTGAGGTCATCCACCTGCTGCTGGAGGTCGTGGCCAAGGGCGGGAACTTGGCGTTGGGCGTCGGGCCGATGCCGGACGGGCGTCTGCCGGTTCCTGCCGTCGCCTGCATGCGCAAGGTCGGTGCGTGGCTCAAGGCGCACGGTTCGGCCGTCTATGCGACACGTCCGCGCGCGCCGTTCTTCCGTGACCGCTGGGCGTTTGCGCAGTCCAAGTCGGGCGACCGCACGTATGCGATTCGCCTGTGGGACGAAAAGGAATCCGCCGCATCCACAGCGATTCTCCCCGCCGATCCGGCGCTCGGCAAGGTGGCGAAAGTCACGCACGTCAAGACGGGCAAGACCTTGCCCGTGACGCGCGTTCCTGGTGGCTTTGAGATTGACTTCAGGGCGGTGTCTCCGCACGATGCCTGTGCGGATGCCGTGGTGATCGAATGAGCGCGACGTTGCTCAGTGGTCTCCTTCTGGGAGCGGCTTTTTTGGATGGGCCCGTTGCGCCGTTGCCGGACGGCGTGGGCGGCAGCCCCGAAGACGTCATGTCGCTGACGGACGCCTGGACGAGCCGGACGCCGACGCGCGTGCGCTACTCCCTGAACGGCCTTTGGCAGTCGCGCGCGGTCGGCGCGACGAATGCGTGGGAGTGGCTGAAGGTTCCGCTGGCGATGAAGGGGGTCGATCCGCATCGCGTCTATCGTCGCGCTTTCGTGATGCCGAAAGAGACGGCGGGGCGGCGCGTTCGTCTGCGGCTCGACCTGTTCTGCACGCATGCGTGGGTGCGGCTGGACGGGCGTCTCATGGGCGAGGGCGATTTCCCGTCGGCAGAGTTCGACCTGACTGAAGCCGTCCGCCCCGGCGCACGGCAGGTCTTGGAAATCGAGGTCGTGGGGGCGCATCTCGACAAGGAGACGCTCGACTACAACGCCGGATTTCGCGCGGCGGCGAAAGTCGCCCGCCGCCCGTTTCGCGGCGGCGGCCTGACGGGCGATGTCTTTCTGGACATTCTGCCGCCGCACAGCCGTCTGGTCGACCCGTGGGTGGAATGCTCGGTGGCGAAAGGTCGCGTCACGTTCAAGGCCGAGCGTGCGCACCTGCCGCCGGACGGAGTCCGTTTGCGGGCCGACGTGACGGGATGCGGCGCACGGAAGCGGTTCGAGTCGGGCGTCATCCGTCCGGATGCCGAAGGCGTCGTGTCCTTCTCGGCCGCGTGGAAGGACGCGCGGCAGTGGAACTTTCGAGCCGCGACCAACTTGTACGACTGCACGCTGTCCCTGTCGACGGCTTCGGGCAAGCTGCTGGACGTGGCACATCCGTTCTCGTTTGGCTTTCGCGAGATGTCGATCGAGGGGAACAGGCTGCTGATGAACGGCGTGCCGATCCACCTGCGCATGCTGCTCGTGCCGATCGCCTGCATGGGGCCCGACCTGTCGAACCTGGACGCGTGCCGCGAGACGTGCCGCCGCCTGAAGGAGGAAGGCTACAACTGCATCACGGATCAGTACGGGTCGGTTCCGGGGTCGTATACCTACAATGAGGCGATCTTGCAGGCCTGTGACGAGTTTGGCATCGCCTACGTCCACACGTTGCCGCACGTCAAGGACTATGGCGGTGTCGAATCGTTTCTGACGAACGAGACGGGACGCGCGACCTACACGCGCGTGGCGCGACATTTCGTGAAGGCGCATCGGAACCATCCGAGCGTGGTCGCCTACGCCATCAACCACAACATGGCCGGGTATCTCGGCGACTTCGATCCCTTGGCGAACGTGGACGGCAAGCGTCTGCCCAAGACGGTGGACGACACGCCCAAGCGGCGGGTCGCGCATGCGGGCTACGAGATTGTCCGGCGGCTCGATTCGACGCGCCCCTGCTATCACCATGCCGGCGGCGATCTCGACGACATCATCACGACCAACACGTATCTCGACTGGGTGCCGCGACAGGAGCGGAGCGACTGGTTCGGCGCGTGGTCGACGCGCGGGACGAAGCCGTGGATCCTGGTCGAATACGGCATGCCGCACATCGCTAACTGGTCGAGCTACCGGGGGCCGCAGTTCATCTGGGATGCGCGCGTCTACCAGTCGATTGTCGCGGCCGAGGCGGCCAGTTCCTTCCTCGGCGATGCGATGTTTTCCGACGCGCCCGCGACGCGTGCCGTTCTCGCCGCCGAGGAGGCGCTGTGGGCGAAGGGCCGTCCGTGGAGCTGGATGCGGGAGATGCACGAGAAAGTCATGGAGCTGGATTGCGGCTATCAGGAGGTGCTGTGCTACTACATGGCTGACAATTGGCGTTCGATGCGGGCCTGGGGCCTGACGGGCGCATTGCTGTGGGATCAGAAGCGCGCGATGTTCCGGCTGGCGCGTCCCGCGCGTCCGCGCGAGAACCCGAACCGTTATCGGAGTCTCAAGCGGCCCGGTGTCGTACCGGATCGACTGGGTGCGTACGACCAGTATTTCATCGACGCCGGCGATCGCGAGAAGTGGCGCCGTCAGCCGATTGCCGACGTGATCCGCCGTTGGAATCAGGACGATTGCGCGTTCATCGGCGGGGACGAGGTCTTCACCGACAAGGCGCACCATGTCCGGCCGGGCGAGAAGTTCCGCAAGCGGTTGGTGATCGTCAACGATCGCTTCGAGGCAACGGACTACGCATGGCGCGTGAATCTTGTCGCGGAGAGCGGACAGACGGTGACGCATCAGGCCGGGCGCATCCGTGTGGCGCCGGGTCTGCGTGGCGAGGTGCCTGTCGAGCTGACGGTGCCAAGTGTGGGTGACTACACGCTCAAGGCCACGTTCGCGGCACCGGGCTGGTCGTCGACGGACAGTTTCGAGATTACGGCGTTGGCCGCCGCCACCGGTCGGTTTCCAAAGGCGGTTGCACTCTACGACCCGAAGGGTCTGACGGCGGCGAACTTCGATCGGCTGGGCGTCCCCTATCGGCGCATACGGACGGTGCAGGAGGCGCGAACGGCGGCGTGCGTGACGCATGATCTCGTGGTCGGGCGCGAATCGCTGACGCGCGAGCTGTTGGACGCCGTCCTGTACGAGCAGTGGTCGCGGGCGCGTCTGCTCGTGTTCGAGCAGACGAAGGATACGCTGGAGTCCATCGGTTTCCGCGTACAGGAATACGGGCTGCGGAACGCCTTCCCGCGTTTCGCGGACGCTTCCCTCGGAAATCTGACGGAGGGGCTTTTGCGAGACTGGGCCGGCGCGTCCACGCTGATTCCGCCGGCCGTGTCGGCGGCGGAAGCCGGGCCGGGGCAGATCGCGCGCTATCCCGAAACGACATGGGCCGGCTACACCGTGGCGCGTCCGTATCGGGCGGGGCTGCGGGGCGCGGTGGCGACAGTGCTGCCGGAAAAGCCGACATGCGGCGACTTCCGTCCGCTTGCGGACGGCGGCTGGGGCCTTCAGTACGCGCCGCTCATCGACTGGCGCGTGGAGTTCGGCCGCGTTACGCTCTGTCAGTTCGACGTCACGGGGCGCACGACACCGGAGCCGGCGGCGGACGAGCTGGTACGCCGCCTCGTGCGGCGGCTGGTCGAGGAGAAGGAGCTGCCGGATTCGGTCTGGGTGAAGCCGCATGGCAAGGATGCGTGGACGGCGTTGCACAACGGGAACTGGGGCGTCCTGGAGGCGGTGTCGCATCCGGGACGGCGCGTGCACCTCGTCACGTCCGGCGCGGAGAAGCCGGACGGGTTCGACGACCGCGTGGCCCGTGAGGGACTTCGCGTGCTCTGCGTCGGGCTCACGGCGGAGGAGACGCGCCGGTGGAGTCCGGTCCCGCTCGAAGTCGTGACCACGAACGGTGCGCACTTCACGCGCATGGAGAAGTTCCCGAAAGAGCTGAACGGGGTCTCGAACGCCGAGCTGGCCTGGCACGGGGCGATGAGCTTCGCGGCGATCGGACCGGGCGTCGGAGAAGGCACGGCGGCCCTGCGCGTCATCCGGCACGGGAAGGGCCATTACGTGTTCATGCAGCTGGCGCCGTGGAAGATCGACGATTTCGCGAAGCCCTACCTGCGCACGACGAAGCGCCGGACATGGCAGCTCTTCTGCCGAATCCTCGGCGCGATGGACGCCGGCTCGCGCAACCACCGGGCGCACTACGCCGACGCGCCCGTCCTCGAGGACGATCCCTATCGGTATTTCTGCTGGTAGGCGCCGTCACCGTGATTTCTTCATACGAAAGGAATGAAAGAGAAAATGAAAAAACCGTTGATTCTGCTGCTGTCCCTGTCCTTGGCCCTCCTGACGGAGGCGAAGGAGAAGGTGCTGTTCTTCGTCGCGCACCCGGACGACACGATCGCCTGCGCGGGCACGATGTTCCTGATGAAGGACCGTTTCGAGCTGCACGTCGGCGTGCTGACGCACGGCGAGCGCGGCCTTGGCGAGAAGGGCTATCGCGACGGCTCCACGAAGGCGACGCGGACGAAAGAGGAAGAGGCCGCCGCCGCAATGGTCGGTGCGACGGTGCACTGGTTCGACGAGGTCGACGGCGACGCCTACCCCAACCGCGATGTCTGCCGTCGGGTTGCGGACCTGTTGCTGGAGCTGAAGCCTCGTGCGATCGTCGCCATGTGGCCGCTCGACTTCCACCAAGATCATGCCATGAGCAGCGCCTGCATCCAGAAGGCGATTGGCCTTGTCGGCATGCGTGAAGTCATCGAGTTCTATTTCATGGAGCAGTCGTATGACTCACGCACGTTCATGCCGGCGTACACGGTCGATGTCACGGAGGTCATGGAACAGAAACGAGCATTCATCCGCCAGCACGTCAGCCAGAACAAGGGCGACCGCATGTGTGCGCTGGAGATGTTCGACGCCGAAATGCGTGCCCAGCGTTGCGCGACGTTCAATGTCCTCGGTTCGGCGCGCAGCAAATGCGTGGAGCGCTTCGCGCAATGGGACGGGAAGCCGCAGGGTTCGCGCTGCATCTTCAGCGAACTGCCGCCGCCGAAAGGCTGGAAGCAGGACTGGTCGATGGCCAAGCCGTCCGTCTGGACGCCGGAAGGAGGCATGAAGTGAGAGCGCTTGGACTTGTGGCGGCGCTCCTGCTTGGCGCATCTGCGGCTTCGTCTGCGGAATTGACGTCTCGGACATTCGATTTGCGGGACTACCCGTCGGTTTCGGATGCTGTTGCGGCGTGTCGTGCGGCGGGCGGCGGACGTGTCGTCGTGCCGAAGGGCGTGTGGCGGTCAAAGGGCCCCGTACACCTCGCGAGCGACTGTGAGCTGCACCTTGAAGAAGGGGCTGAACTTCTCTTCTCGGACAATCCGAAGGACTACCTTCCGTCGGTGCGTGTCGCCTACGAGGGCGTCGAGTGCTTGAACTACTCGCCGCTTGTCTACGCTTTCGGCGCGACGAACGTCGCCGTCACGGGAACAGGCACGCTACGGGCCGAACACGCCTTCTGGTGCGCCTGGAACTGGCACAACGGAGCCAGCCGCAAGGCTCTCGACGACCTCGTCTACGACTGGTCGACGGGCGGCCGTCCGGTCGAGGCGCGCGACATGACGAAGGTTCCCGGCTGCCGTCTGCGCCCGCAGTTCCTTCACTTCAACCGCTGCCGGAACGTACGAATCGAGGGTGTGCGCATCCGCGACTCGCCGTTCTGGTGCATCCACACCTATGTCTGCGACGGCGTCGTCGTGCGAAATGTGGACGTCTGTGCGCACCTGCACAACTCGGACGGCCTTGATTTGGAGATGACGAAGAACGCGCTGGTCGAAGGATGCACATTTTGCCAGGGCGATGACGCGATCTGCGTAAAGGCCGGCAAGAATGCCGACGGGCGACGCGTCGGGATCGCTTCGGAGAACATCGAGATACGGAATTGCGAGATCAAGGCCGGACACGCGCTCCTGGCGCTCGGCAGCGAGGTTTCGGCCGGCATTCGCAACGTCTGGCTGCACGACTGTCGAATGACCGGTGCGACGTCCAACGGTCTGCTGATCAAGACGAACAAGGAGCGTGGCGGCTTCGTTGAGGACATCCGCTTCGAGCGCGTTTGGGCAGCCTGCCTGGACGGTGCGCCGGTCCAGATTGATGCCAATACCTACTATTCGGCGCCGCGACCGAACTGCGAGGTCGTCCGCACGCGCATCCGCAACGTGACGGCAAAGGACATCGTGGCCGCGGAAGCCGCCTGCGCCTACTCGCTCAAGGGTGATCCCGCGCTGCCGGTCGAAGGCGTGACGGTCACGAACGTGGAGGTTCGCCGATGGACGGGTGGCCCAGACCATGCGGAGAACATCAAGGGCTTCAGGAAAGACTAAGGAGAATAAAATGCAGAAGATGAAGAAAATCTCAGGAATTGTGGGCGTGGCCTTGACGCTGTCCGCGTCGGCATTCGCAAAGGAGCGCGTGGTCATCGTTCCCGCGCATCCGGACGACCTGATCGCCTGTCTCGGATTCGCGCATCTCGCGCGCGACGTCTTTGAACTCCATGTCATCGACTACACGCACGGCGAACGCGGCTGCGGTGAAGAGAAGTTCCGAAACGGCTGGACAAAGGAAAAGCGCACGCAGGAGGAACAGGCCGTCTGCGACTCGATCGGCGCGAAGCTGCATTGGCTTGACGAGATTGACGGCGAGGCCTATGCGAACCGCGAGTCGTGCGAACGGTTGGCGTCCCTGCTGAAGGAGATCCAGCCCCGCGCCGTGTTTGCGCACTGGCCGGTTGACGTGCATACGGACCATGTGATGGCGGGCGCGGCGGCCTTGCGCGCGATTTTCCTTTCGGGAATCAAGCCGGAGATTTACTTCTTTGAGGAGACCTATCAGGCCAAGCGCTTCGTGCCGGACGTGTTCGTGGACTTCTCGTCCGTCGAGGAGAAAGTCTGGCAGTCCCTGCGTCTCTACGAATGCCAGTACCGCGACGGCGGCATGGAGCGTCGCCGCAAGGCGTCCGCCGACTTCTACGGCTGGCATTCCGCCAAGTATTATGGCGGAAAGTCAGAGGGCTTCATGAGCTTTGTCCAGCCGATGCAGGGCGAGAAGACCGTTTTTTCCGAATTGCCGAAGCCGTGGCCCAAGGAGACGGGCGTCAGTTTTCAGGGGGCCCGGTAAGGAGGTGCAAATGCGTTTTGAGATTTTGACCCTGTTGCTGGCCTCGGCGGCGACGGCAGTGTTTCCCGTCTCGGTGCAGGGCGAGGCGACGAAGTTTCCGGACTGGCGCGCGCGGCTGCCGCGTCCGGTCTACGACGCGAAGCCCGAATGGATCGGCCTCTACGACACGGCGTGGGAACTGGCGCACGCGCGCATCGACGAGATTCCGGGATTGCCGGCCTCGCGGTACATGGACGAGGCGCATGCCTCCAGCCTGATCTGGATCTGGGATACGTGCCTCATGGCGCATTTCTGCAAGTACTGCCCGGACGAATTCCCCGGCATCGAGTCGCTGGAGAACTTCTACGGCGTCATGTTGGCGGCGACGAATGCACCGTTGCCGAAGGTGAAGGGAAACGTCTGGTGTGGCGCCGACTGCGGCAAGATGCTCGACTTCCGCATCCATCATCCGGACAATCCGCCGCTTTTTGCCTGGACGGAATACGTCTATGCGCTCCAGACGGGGGATCGCGCCCGTTTGGAACGCGTGTATGGCGAGAAGCGTTGGCTTCAGCGGTGGTATGAACTCTTCGACGCGTTTGACCCCGCGAAGCCAAAGCCTTATGGCGCGAACTCCCGGGTCGCGCTCAAGCGTGCGGCAGACGGCTACCGCTGGGGCGGGTGTCCGAGCGGCATGGACAACACGCCGCGCGGACGGAAGGGCGAGAAGGATGCGGGGCCGATGGGGCTTTGCCCGGAGAATCCGGACCTCCTCTGGGTGGATGCGCTCGCGCAGCAGGGGCTTTCCGCCCTCTACCTGTCGCGCATCGCCACGCTGCTCGGGCGAGAGGACGAGGCGCGGACATGGCAGACGCGCTACGCGGCGGTTCGGGAGAAGGTCAATCGCCTGTATTGGGACGAATCGGACGGCTTTTACTACGACATCCTGTCGTCGAACCTTGCGAAGACAAAGGTTCCGACTTTGGCCTCGTATTGGCCGATGCTGGCGGAAATGCCGACGGACGCAATGGGGCGTCGCCTGGCCGACAAGCTCGCGGACGCCCGCTGGTTCGGCGGACGCGTTCCCCTGCCCTCGCTGGCGCGTCACGACCGGGATTTCATCGCGACGGGCGGCTACTGGCGCGGGTCGGTCTGGTTGCCGACGGCCTACATGGCGATCAAGGCGCTCGATGCCTACGGCGATTTCGGGCGGGCGCGCGACGTCGCGACGCGGCTTGTGGACCACATGTACCGGACCTATCGTGAATTCTCGCCACACACGATCTGGGAATGCTATTCGCCGACGGAGCCGAAACCGGCGACCAACAAGCGCGGCGAATTCGTGCGATACGATTTCTGCGGCTGGTCGGCGTTGGGGCCAATCTCGATTTTCCTGGAGGACGTGATCGGCATCAAGGAGGCCAATGCGTTCGAGAACACGCTACGCTGCGACTTTCCCCGCACTGTCGAGGGACGCATGGGCGTTGAGAACTACCGATTCGGTCGCGTGACCTGCTCGGTGATTGCGACGACGGATGCGGTCAAGGTCATCTCGAACCGTCCGTTTTCGCTTCTCGTCGATGGGCGTGCATTCGCCGTCAAGGTCGGCGAAAACGTTTTTTCGCGCATAGACACGCTGGAGGCGGGCTTTCGCGATCCGCCGCACGACGCCAAGCCGCAGACGTGGTGGCACTGGATGAACGGCAACGTCACGAAGGAGGGCATCACCGCCGATCTGGAGGCGATGGCGCAGGTCGGCCTCGGCGGCGCGCAGATCTTCGACGCGGGCTGCGACATCCCGCCCGGCCCGGTCGCATTCAACACGCCCGCCTGGTTCGACGCGATCCGCCACGCGGCGAAAGAGGCTCGGCGGCTCGGCCTTGAGCTGTGCCTGCCGAACTGCAGCGGCTGGGCCAATTCGGGCGGGCCGTGGAATCTGCCGGAGAACGGCATGAAGTTCCTGGCGCTGACCGAGACCAAGGTGAAGGGCCCCGGGCGATTCGCGGGGCGGCTTCCCGCGCCACCGAACCCGCACGGCTTCTACGACGACATCGCCGTCTTCGCCTACCCCGTGCCGCCCGCCGACACGTGGCACATGACGGACGCCGGGGCGCGGATGACGAGCAACGGAAAGGAAGTCTTGATTACGTTCCCTGCATCTGTCACGGTCGGCGGCTTCTCGTGTCGGTTTGTCCATCCACGTCTCTGGAAGGGGGCGGGACGGCTCGGTGTCGAGATCTCGGACGACGGATCGGCGTTTCGTCCGCTCGTCACGCGCGAGATCGTGTTGAGCACATCCGGCCAGTCGGACACGGGGCGGCGCTTCTTCCCGTTCGCACAGCCCGTCACGGCGCGGGCGTTCCGTTTTGTGTCCGACTTCGCGGAGTCGCTCCACGTGCGGCTGGACGACTTCGCCGTCGAGCGGCGAATGGCTGTTGGTGACCTTGCGGCGAAGACCTTTCGCATCCGCGCCCCCATCACGGTCGAACGCGCGAAGACCGAGGCGGAGCAAGTCATCGCGAAAGCGTCCGTCATTGACCTCACGGACCGGTTGTCGAAGAATGGGGCGTTGACGTGGGATGTTCCTGCCGGCGATTGGTCGATCGTCCGCCTCGGCTACGCGGCGAACGGGCGATGCAACCATCCGGCGTCCGAACGCGG